>CAKQVW010000095.1 GCA_934277865.1 uncultured Pseudobdellovibrionaceae bacterium
TCGTATTGCTATCAAGCCTGCTAGTTAGCCAGTTGGGATTTGCAAACACTCCGCCCGAGACCGTCGAATCTCTAAAGGTTGAAATACTCGAGCTTGCCCAGAGTTACGCTGGTCAAGGCGATCCCGACCAATCAAAGCAAAAGCCGCTAGAGGCTTTGGTCGACAAACTGGTTCGACTAGCGCCCGCACAGCCCGTCAAAGATCGATTGGCTCTTCTCGAGGGAGCTTGGAAACAAGTTTGGGGTCCTTACGACTATCGCAATGACGACGGCGGGGTCGATCCAACCCTCGGGGTCGACGAGATCTATCAAGTCGTCTCGGCTGCTGGCTACTACTACAACGTCGCCCCTTACTACCCAAATGGCGACAAGACCCAGGAGAAAATCGGTCTACTTCGTGGGGAGTTTGTTCTCGACACGACGGACACCAATGGACTCAAGGTGAAGTTCACCGACTATCCTGGGTCGGATCCGCGACCCTCTGGCTATCAACTCTGGGAGCTCGCACCACTTGCTGAAGCGGGAACCCTGCCGAACGCAACTACCATCGTTCCAAGCTTCATCGTCCGCGCGGCATTTGGCGGCGGGAAGCTAGAGGAAGTTTACACCGACAAGGATATGCGAATCGTGTTCGGCACCGGCGCGCGACCAAACGCAAGGCGTTTCCTTTATGTGATGACTCGAGCAAACTAAGCCTTGGATCGAGCATCGAAAGTCATCTGCATTCTCGGCAACCAGCTCTTCGAGCGGCGCTTATTGCCACTCGAAGAGCTTGAATCCTGCTTGGTCTTCATGCGTGAAGACCGCGAACTCTGCACGCACTTTCGGTATCACAAACACAAGATCATTTTCTTTCTGGCCGCAATGCGCTCCTACGCCGCCGAGCTTCGAGCAGCCGGAATTCGCGTTCACTACGAAGCTCTGGGTGAAAGCGACGAGCCTTTTGAAACTCGCCTAGTCAAATTCTTGATCAGCGAAAAGTATGACACGCTTGACATGTTCGAGATTGAAGACAAGTTCTTCGAGCGACGCATAAAAGACGCGCTCAATTTTTCCGGAATTCGGCTTCGCACGCACGCAAGTCCGATGTTTCTCACCTCACGAGACGAGTTTTCAAAATACAATTCCTCTGTGCGAAAGCCGTTTATGAAGACCTTCTATGAAGGCCAGCGAAAACGACTCGGCATTCTCATCGAAAAGGATGGCTCCCCCACAGGTGGCCAATGGAGCTTTGACGAAGAGAATAGAAAACCCCTTCCGAAAGATCACTCCTGTCCGCCGATTCCCTTGAGTACACCGTCTAAGATCGAACAAGAGGTGATGAGCCTGGTGGAAAAAGAGTTTCCCGATCACCCCGGATCAAGCGCCGACTTCTGGCTTCCGACGGATCGCACAGGTGCGCGAAAGTGGGCCAGGAATTTTTTTGATAAACGGTTTCAAGATTTTGGCCCCTACGAAGATGCCATCTCAAGCCGAGAGGATTTCGTCTATCATTCTGTTCTCACGCCCTTTCTGAACACAGGTCTTCTGACGCCAAGGGAATGCGTGCTAGCGGCCCTCAAAACCGCTGAGAAACAAAACATTCCGCACTCCTCTTGCGAAGGGTTTATCCGGCAAGTCATCGGATGGCGGGAGTTTATTCGCGGCATCTATCAAAACTATAGCGATACTCAAGAAAGTCGGAACCACTTCGGTCATAGACGTAAACTCACGCGCGCGTGGTATGAGGGCTCCACCGGCATCCCGCCGCTTGACGGAGTGATTCGCAAAACTATTCGACATTCATACGCTCATCATATCGAACGCCTGATGGTCGTGGGGTCCTTGATGTTGCTCTTAGAGGTCGATCCCAAGGAGGCCCACCGTTGGTTCATGGAAATGTTCCTCGACTCTTCCGACTGGGTGATGGGACCAAACGTGTACGGCATGGCTCTTTTCGCCGACGGCGGGATCTTCGCAACAAAGCCCTATATCTGCGGCTCAAACTACTACTTGAAAATGTCCGACTACAAACGTGGCGACTGGTGCGACGGAGTCGATGGTCTTTACTGGGGCTTTATTGAAAAGAATAAAGCAATGTTCGCCAAAAACCCTCGAATGTCGATGATGGCAAAATCTGTTGAGAAGATTGACCCCGAAAAATTTCGTAAAATCTCTCGTGCAGCGGATCTTTTAAGAGAAAGGCTCACCACAAAATGAGAAGCATAACACCACAGTCAACCAAAGACCTCGTGATCGGGGCCGGAATTTCTGGACTCACCCTTGGCTGGAGGCTGGAGTCAGAGTCTCTTGCCATATTGGAGAAATCAAAAGCCCTAGGCGGGCGCATGGCAACTCGTCGGGTTGGCGAATACACGTTTGATCACGGGGCCCAGTTTTTCCGTGAAGGTATTTTTCCCGAACTCGAGGCGCTTTGGACCGCTAAAGACGCCTCGACCGAATGGTTCCGTAAAGGTCGTGATCGGCTTATGTGCGGAAAAGGTGGCATGACGGCTTTGGCGAAAGTTTTTGAAGAAAGAGTTTTTCGCGAACAGCTTGTCGAAAGAATTGAAAAAACGGAAGACCGATGGGAGGTCACAACGGAGAAAGGCGACGTGTTTCTTAGCCAGCGCGTGTTTCTCACCTGCCCGCTTCCGCAGTCCTTAAAGATCCTAACCAACTCCAATCTCCCATTTCCGCCAGAGTTGAATTCGATGCTCTACGACAAAGCCCTTGTGGGACTTTTCGGACTTGATCCACTTTGTAAACTGCCTACTGGATTTGATTATGTCGATTCGCCATCAGTCGACGTTCGCATGATTGCCAATCAATATTCAAAACGTGTAAGCCCCAGCCCAGCAATCACCGTCGTGATGAGTGCCGAATGGAGCGAACAGAACTTTGATCAAGACGAAGCTCGTACGCTCATGATGATTCAAAAACAGTTTGAAGACCATTTGGCGGCCAAGGGCCTGGGAGCCAGAATTCAAAACGCGTCACTCAAAAAGTGGCGCTATGCGTTTCCCTCTAAAAGCACCGAGTGTCCCTATTTAGAAATCATGCCTAGACTCTTTCTTTTAGGAGATGCGTTTGCCCATGGCAGTCTTGCGGGCGCCGTGGCTTCGGCGAAAGCACTCGCAGCCCAGCTTCGATCGCGACTCGACTAGACTCAAATCCGGCCGCGTTTAAGTCGAAATAGGGAGGCATGTCACAATCTGATTTTTCCGACAACGTAGCCGCTGAAGCCGACAACTCTCAGACCGCTCTTTTCGAGCAATCGCCTGATCATCCGTCCGACCCGTCGGCTCAGAGCCCCACAGCGAAGGCTGAACCGATTCGCCACATCCTGGATGCGATCGGACGCTATCGAAAACACTCAAGACCGATCTCACAGTCTGGTCCACCCAAAGTGGAAGACATGAAAGCCCGCGACGAGCGACTAAAAGAAGTCGCGTCGACATTGAAGAACGAATTCGCGGGACTCGATGCCGAGATCGATCGCATTTTGCAGGTCATTCGGCCTTGGTTTGTTTTACCGCAAGCCCAACGTCGCCCGCTTGTCGTAAGCCTTTGGGGCATGACAGGCGTCGGAAAAACGAGTCTCGTGCGGCGCCTCTCCGAACTGCTCGATATCAGCAAGATCTATGAAGAGTTCGATCTCGGGCAATACACAGGCGATTCGCAGCAAACGTATCCTCTTGTCGGCCCGAGGCTCTGGCGCTTTTCCGGCCAACCTTGTCTTTTGTTTTTCGACGAACTTCACACCGTGCGCACAATGGGAATGAATGGCGAGATCGACCGTCCTCAGCTTCGCGATCTCTGGACGTTGATGGATTCCGGTATCGTGCCGGTTGTCGTCGACAGTCATCGCAATATGGTGAATCACCTGCGCTCAAGCATTAAAATGGCGCGCGAAATGCCTGATTCGCACACGACTCATCTGACCGACGTGCATCAGATGGATCAAGTAATCTCTTACATCGGCCTCGACATCGAGGCCGACGAATTGGGCAAAATCGCCGAACGCAATCGCATCGAAGCCTACGAATGGTTCATCGAAGAAATTCAGTGGATCATGAATTCAGCAAAGAGTCTCGACTACCGTCAGTCCTTGATCTTCGTTGCCGGCAACCTAGACGAGCTGTTTAAATCGCATGGCTCGGTCAACCCAGACGACATGAACGCCGACGATCTTTTCGAAAAAACCAAGCAGATCGGTGTCGATCAATTGCGTGAAGCACTGTTATCACGCTTTCGCCCCGAACAAGTTGGCCGTTTAGGAAGCATTCAAATCATCTTCCCAAGTCTCTCGCCGAAGTCGTTGAGAAAAATCATCCGCACTCACCTCGATGTAATCGGAAACTGGATTCACGACGGCTTCGGAGTTCAAACAAAATTCTCTGACTCCGTCGTGGAACTCGTGTTTCGTGAAGGCGTAATTCCGTCGCAAGGCGCCCGTCCCGTGCTTTCCACATTAAAAGAACTCATCGAAACGCGTGTCGCGGACTGGCTACTCGAGGCTTTGCAAAATGGCGTCACCGAACTTGAAATCGAGTTTTCGGCCAAGAACAAAATGCTTTCGGCAAAAGGGCGCGGGAAAAGTGAACAGGCTGTCAATGTCAGCGCTCGAATCCTCACCCGTGAAGAACGTCTTCCGGAAATCAAGATGTCGGAAGAGTTCAAAAACCTCTTGGCTGTGCACGAAGCCGGACACGCTGTCGTCGGAATCGCCTCGCAAGGCGTTTTGCCAGTTAAAACGTTGGCCGGTCCACTGTCTTGGCATCGCGGTGGCCCACGCGTCGTGTTTCCAAACACGGAATTCCTCACAAAAGAACTCTGCCGGGCGATACTTGACACTCTTTTGGCAGGTCTCGTGGCCGAGGAAACCGTGTTTGGCAAAGCGAATACAAGTCTCGGCGTCGAGCGCGACATTCAACAAGCCACTATGCTTGCGGCTCAGATGATCACGATGAACGCGATGGGCGATCACATCGGCTGTTCAGTCGCTTCGATCGATCAGCCGCTAAATATCCACGCCCTTCGCGATGACGATGACGAACTTAAAGAGCGCTGGCTTTCCGAAGCAAAACAGCGAGCAGCGGACGTCTTGAAAAAACAGTGGGCGCTTTTCCAAGCGATTACACAAGCGCTTCTCACCAAAGATCGTCTCACATCGGGCGATATGAAAGAGCTCGTGAGCCAACACTTTGTGGGTTCACGCGAGGAGATTCGCCAGATCGTCGAAGGGAAAAAGCCCGCGATTTTCGATGCACACTCGTCTGAAGCGCTAAAGAAGGTCTTTGCTCGCAAGCCCGCTCGTCTAAAAAAGGCGAGCTAAAGCGGAGTTTAGGGAAAACTGGCGAGGCCGAGATTCCTGTCCGGCCGGTAGACCTTTGTGCTACTCCTGATCGCGTGAAAATGAAGACGCCGCTTTCTATTCTCGAACTCGTTCGCGTGAAACAAGGGCCATCGCCCAATGACCAAGCTCCTAGAGAAGCGCTGGAGCATGCACGAGCGCTTGCCGTGCACGCCGAAAAGCTTGGCTACAACCGTGTGTGGGTGGCCGAGCACCATAACTTTTCAGGGATCGCAAGTGCTGCAACCTCGCTTGTCGTCGGTTATCTCGCCGAAGCCACGAAAACGATTCGTGTGGGCGCCGGCGGTATCATGCTTCCCAATCACGCACCTTATGTGATTGCCGAACAGTTTGGTACACTGGCGCAGCTCTACCCGGGCCGCATCGATCTTGGTTTGGGTCGCGCACCCGGAACCGATCAACCGACGCTCCAAGCTTTACGTCGCACGCCGAGTGCGTCCGAGCACTTTCCGCAAGATGTGCTGGAGCTTCAAAGTTATTTTTCTGACTATGCTGCAAACGAGCGGGTTCAGGCCGTGCCCGCGCCTGGCACCAAAGTTCCGCTTTGGATTTTGGGCTCGAGCACGTTCGGCGCGTCGCTTGCCGCCGAGCTTGGGCTTCCCTATTCGTTTGCGTCGCACTTTGCGCCCGATCAATTGCTGCAAGCGCTCGATGTGTATCGCAGAAACTTTAAACCCTCTAAAGAGCTTGCGCGTCCCTACGCAATGGTTGGCGTCAACGTCATCGCGGCTGATACCGACGAGGAAGCTCGGGTGCTGGCGACCACGCAGCAGATGTCATTTGCCAACATCCTCCGTGGAGCACGAACCTTAAGTCAGCCGCCGATTCCCAACATCGATGCCTACTGGACGTCTCGCGAAAAAATGCACGCGCAACACATGCTTTCAAGATCCATCGTCGGAAGTCTTGAAACCGTGCAAAAAGGCCTCCGCGCTCTTGTCAGCGAAACCGCCGCCGACGAACTCATCATCGTCTCCGACGTCTACGACAACACAGCCCGCTTTAAATCCCTCGAACTCATAGGCGAAGCCGCTACGTGACCACTAAGCCAATGATTGCTTGCAAACGAAGCATAGCGCCCCCCTAAATAGATCTATATTTTGACGCTTAGAACATGTAGCGCGCACTTAAGCGAAGACTGCTCATCGAGCCCGAGTTGTCGATTTCGACACCGTTTGATTTAATCTTCGTATCGAGAGAACCAACATGGCTCAGTTCACCATCCAGAAGAAAGCGATCTGGTACTAAAATGAAGCTCATCCCAGCTTGCAAGACAAAGAAGCTATGCGCCTTCAGCACAATGCTTGGCGATGCACCCTGCTTCATTTCGGTGGCTCCAACGCCATTCCAGCGCACCGAAAGATTCACGGCCGTCGCTGGGCTAAACTTTCCCTGCAAACGCGAATAGACCTCGAAAACGTCCCCACCAGTGGTGTTTCTGTCCTCCATCGTCGTCTTGGTCACCCGTTGATCGCGATAGCGAAAGCTTGATCCCAACTCAAAACCGAATCCGTAGGACTCTTGCGTAAGTCTTCCCGCGAGCACGATGTCGTTCCCACCGGTTCCATTTGTACCGTCCGAGTTTGTATTGGCCATTTTATTTTCAATGAACGACGGCTTGACCGCAATTCCTATGAAACCATTCATCGGACTCGTCGCCTGATCGAGAGCTTTATACTCGATGGAGATATGCGGGTCGTAGAGCCCTTTGTACACGTAGGTAGACGCAGTGCCATTTAGACTGCCTGATGCTGGTCCGTATGTTTCATCCATCTGCGAACTCAACGAATGCTTGAGTTCAAGACCAAACCGAACCTTATCGGAAACACCATAGTCGACCTGAAAACCACCTGAAACGGCGATCTTCTCATGGGCAACAGCCGTCTGCCCGAGAGCAGAAACCGTCTCCTTGATAGTCGACCGATCGACATACGGTGAAAACACAAAGCGCCCCGCAGATGGCATAAAGCTGAGATCATAAAAGCGTGGTTCATAGGCTTGCTCCGCAGCTGATCTCGCCGAAGGCTCCGATTTAACAACCGGAGCCTGGCGTGTCGATCTGTCGTCGCCCGCTGGATTGACTGCAGCTTGAACCTTGGCCGAAGAAAGTGCCTTCGGAAGAAGCGAACGTTCGAGCGACATTCCTGCTTGAATCACATCTCCCTCTAAGCAATTCTCGATCTTGAGAGTAACATTCACGCCGTTGACGTCCAAAACCTCCAGCGAGCACTGCCGCTTGCTTTCAAGAGTCGCAAGGTACTCGGCCCCAATCTCTATTGAAACAGGACCAAGCTCTTTTGGAACTTCAGCTACCAAAAGTCCTCGCGCCCGAAACACTTGCTTTACTTTCAAGATCTCGGCAGGTTTGTTAATCCTCGTCTGCGAAACAGCATTCGCGGAAGCTGGCGCTTGCAATTCACCTTGCGCCTGAACCTCCGGCGTGACGGCGCTCAGAAGAACAACTAGCAAAACCGTCGTGCAAATCTGTTTCACAACCCCTCCCTGTTATTTCTCATTTCCAATCTCTCGACGCAGACCACGCGGCCTTACGACAATTTCAAATTGGCCCGAATGCAAAAGCTCTGGCAAAGCGTTTAAGTCAACTCGCACTTCTGTTCCAAAAACCAAGTAGTCGACCGTGACGCCAAAGAACTCGGCAACGGCCTTTAACTGCGAAACGTTTCTCGGCGCTTGGCCAGAGAGCCAATTGTGGAGTGTGTTCACCGGAACCGCGGTGTGCTTCGAGAGTCTTGCCACTGTGAGATCGTTTAGCTTCATAAGCTCTCGTAACTTCTTAGATAACTGCATGACTCTTACTTTCGGCAATTAACTCGCTCCCAATAAAAGGAAAACCGCAAGCGGTTGAAAAACCACCTCTCGCGGGAGCGCTCGTACACACCTCACCTCGCTCTTCCACTAGTTTCGTTTGTCGCAGTTGCAGATCAGGCCACGGGCGCAGTCGCACCCGAGACCTTGTGTCCCGACGTGACACTGGCGGAAATGCCAATGGAACTCCTGGCCGATCTTCGGAACACGCCATGGCCACAGTTCCGCCGCTGTTAAAATCTTTGTAGAATGCTTTTTCAAACCGTCCAATACGCGAACGACCCTGTAAGAAGACACCGCAAACAAGCCGAAATCCTGATCCCTGACTCTTTAGATATATCCCAATATGATATCGTTTGTTTTTCGAATTCCGCCAGAGAGTCGATATTGTCGAATCTGGTCGCACGTGGTACAAAATGGGCGGTTTCGGTAAATCCAGGAAGCTGGTACTTTAGAACCCCAACAAGGGCTTAAACGTGGTCGTTGTCGTCGAAGGAAATCTACTTGAATCGCCAGCACAAGTGCTCACCAACACGGTGAACTGTGTTGGTGCTATGGGCGCAGGTATCGCTCTGGAATTCAAGAATCGGTTTCCCGCGATGCATGAGGACTACCAAAAACGGTGTGCAGCAAAGTCGGTCGCAATCGGCCGCCCATATTTGTGGGAAGATGAGTCGCATCAAATTCTAAACTTCCCAACAAAGCTTCATTGGAAAAATCCGTCCGAACTTTCGTACATTGAAGCGGGCCTCAAATATCTCGCGGAACACCACGACGAAATGGGTATCTCAAGTATCGCCATGCCAGCTCTTGGCTGCGGACTGGGCGGCCTTAACTGGAACGATGTCCTCCCTTTGGTGGAAAAGCATCTAGGCCCAATCGCGACTCTCGACGTATTCATCTATAAACCAAAATCAGCCGCGTCGAAAACAAGCCCTAGTGAAAGCGAAAAGTCCTCATCGAGCACTGACTCCGATAGTGCCGCCGCGCAACCGCCGCTTTTCTGACGAATTCGGTCTCATCCGTCTCACCGCGAGCCGTCTCGACAATGGATTAACAATCTCGCGCTAACGCCAAAAGTCTAGCCCGCCGAAAAGCCTCTTATGAGAA
>CAKQVW010000096.1 GCA_934277865.1 uncultured Pseudobdellovibrionaceae bacterium
GTGATTCATTTTGTGAAAGCCAATGGCACAACGTCGCCTAAGGTTTTCAAAATGAAAACGGTCGAACTTGAGGCTGGGGCGGTTCTTGATGTGATAAAGTTGCATCACATCAAACCCATCACCACACGTGTCTATTATCCTGGGCGGCACGCGCTCGAAGTTCAAATCAATGGTGTGTCGATGGGGAAAACCCCGTGGACTCTTCTAGTCTAACCGCCATTAAACACCTTCCACGATCGCCGCGATTCCCATTCCGCCCGCGGTGCAAATGGAAATCAATCCGCGCTTTTTTCCGGATTTCGCCAGAAGCTTTGCCAGCGTTCCCACAATGCGGGCGCCTGTCGCGGCAAACGGGTGTCCAATCGCCAGACTGCTTCCAACCGTGTTCAATCGTTTACGATCAATCGAACCCAGCGCCGCTTTTCGCCCCAAAACTTCGCGACAATATTTTTCTGACTCCCATGCCTTCATGTTGCAGAGAACCTGGCCGGCAAAGGCCTCGTGAATTTCAATGTAATCAAAATCGGCGAAGGTCTGGCCATTTCTCTCGAGCAGTTGTGAGACAGCCTTAGTTGGCGCCATCAAAAGCCCCTCGCCTTTCACAAAGTTCACGGCCGCCACCTGCACGTCGACCAGCTGAGCTAGCGGCTTTAATCCAAGCTTATCGGCGCCACGCTCGTTGCCTATCAGAACCACAGCGGCGCCGTCCGTTAGTGGCGAGCTATTTCCTGCCGTCAGCGTCCCGGCAGGAGTTGGATCAAAAACAGGTTTGAGTTTTGCGAGTTTCTCTAAAGACGTGTCCCCTCTCAGGGTCCCGTCTTTCTTTAGACCTTCAAATGGATGAACCAAATCATCGTAGAACCCCTCTTCGTAGGCCCTTGCTCCATTTTTATGACTAGCAAGCGCCAACTCGTCTTGTTCTTCGCGTGAAACCTTCCACTCTTTCACCATAAGCTCACAGTGCTCGCCCATCGACTTCAGCGTGCGAGGCTCGTTCACGCTAGGAACACCAGGCTTCAACGCTGCCAGTGACATGCGACTTAGCGCCTTCAGCTGCTCACCAAACCCCCGAGCTTTGTTGAGGTCTAACAAAACACGTTGGAATCGCTTTGATACCTCTATAGGGAGATCACTATTGGTGTCGACTCCTCCAGCAATACCGATATCGATGGCACCCGTATGCGCCTTCATCGCAATCTGCCACGTGGTTTCTAGACCCGTGCCGCAAGCGCGCTGAACATTGTACGCCGGAGAATCCGGATGAAGATCCGTCGAAAGGATTACCTCTCTGGACAAATTGAAATCGGCCGAGCTGTTCATCACAGCGCCAAATGCGCTGTCGTCAATCAGGCGGCCCTGAAGCTTGTACTGATGCACAAGGCCGTTTAAGGCTCCCACAAGGAGATCCTTGCGTGTGACGTTCGAATACGATGTCTGACTTTTCGCAAACGGAACGCGGGCGCTACCTAGGATCAGCGCACGATTGCCTTGAGACTTCATAAGAACCTTCCTTTTCTTTAGACAGTCCGACCTCGAGGTAGGATTTCACTATCTTAAGGCAGATTAGAATGTTCTCAAGTCACTTACCAAAGTCCCTCTGCTGTTAAGAAGTTTTTGGCCGCCTCTTTGGCACGGGGTCCGCCGTAGCCCTTATCTCCTGGCTCAAGGTCGCTAAGATTGACGACGGCTAGGTATTCCTGGCCCTCTTTCTCAAGATGCGAAATAAACCAACCCAAATGCCTAGTCGCAGTTTTGTCATACAGGCCAGAACCTGTTTTCCCACTCAATCGAAAGCCGTTTGGTGACGTCTCGAGAAACGTGATCTGACGAGCGAGTTTCATTGCCCGCTTGCTTGCGGGAAGCTGATCACGCCAAAGCTTTTTCATGAACGCTATTTGCTCGTAGGCGGAAATCCTTAGACCTTTGTTCGTCTCGGATGGGGAAACCAGCCAGGCTGTCGTTAATCCTTCTGAAAAGTCGCGGTTCCCATATTCGAAACCGTCGAGATACGTTTGAAACCGTTTAGCACCCAGTTGCGGCGTCAAGCGCTGCGAAAACCAGACGACCGAATCTTGCATCCATGTTTTTGCATTGTGATCGCGATTCACCACTTCGCGAGACTCTTTGCGGCCGTCCCACTTAAGCATGACGTTTTCATCTTTCAGGATTCCGGCATCAAAGGCCATCACCGCCAGTGGAACCTTAAACGACGAACACGCTGGAAGTCGTTCCTTACAGCGATCGCCGCCAATCTCACGCACATATTTATCCGCCTTCATATCGTACAGCAGAAAACAAAGGTCGGTCTGAGCGGACCCGGACTGAGGCTTCTTCGGAACACTTCCGCAGGCCGCCGTCAGCATGACCACCAATAGCAGCGCGAGCGACGTCCATGGCTTAGAATCAGGTTTAGAACATGTGTTAGAACATGTAACTGACGTTGAGTCTGACATCTCGGCCCACTTCTTTGATGTTTGATCCGTGTTTGACGTAGGAACTATCGTAAATGTTGTTCACGCGCAAACGAATTTCGTGAGTCGGCTTCACCCATGACGCATAGACATCTTGTGAAAAGGCCTCTCCAGATTCACCGATCCCCGCAGGAACGAGATTCTGTTTTTCTAACCACTTGAAATCCGTCCCAATGATCCAGCTAGGAAAACCCAGCCATTCAAATTTTCCCGTCCATGTATCCGCCGGAGTATCTCCCAAGGGCGCGCCGGAGATTTTGTTCTTTGAGCGCACCTCTCCGTAGGACAAGCCGGCACCCCAGTTGATTGTTTGATAAAACACTTGGGCCTCCAAACCATGCAACTGAACTTCGTCGACGTTTTGCATGATCGTGGTTGTGGCCGCGACTTGGCGATTGATGAAGTCCTTAGCCTCCGTCAAAAAGCCGGTCGCGTTCATCTGAAGGAACGACTCTTCATTCAACAGGATCTTGTTTTTCGTTCCAATCTCGATGGTCTCTGCCGTCTCCGGCTTGAGATTGGGGTTGGGCACAAAGAAGTTTCCGGGGAAGTGCATGCCGGTGACATAGAGATCCTGCAAACGAGGCGCATTGAAGGCCTGTCCCCAACCGGCAAAAATCATGTATCCGGGTTCCCACTCGTAGCTGGAATACAGCTTTAACGACGCCTTCTCGCCGGAGTTCGCAGTGGAAGCCCCCGAAGAGTCTTCGTTTTTGTAGGAATCAAAGCGCGCGCCAGGCGTGATCGTCCACACTTCATCCATTACAAACGATGGCTGCAGGTACAAGCCATACTGTGAGCCCTTTCCGTTTGGAAACGAACTCAGTGTTCCCGTCCCCCGTGTTCCCGTGTTGGTATCTTCGAAGTACTCCACACCCAAAGTTGTTGTCGAAATCCACGACTCCGTCAGAGCCCATTTCATCGTGTTCCACGTATCGATCCCTATCGTCTCGACTGTTTGCGTGTCCGTACGAGAATCGCTGAGACGAACCTTTTCAACCTTCGTCTTTCTCAGATACGGCTTTGCATGGAAGTCCGATGCACCCGTCTTCAATGCGTAGTCAAACACGACGTCTTGCTTATGAGTTTTCATATCAGCAAGCTGATTGAGTGCAGTGGTCTCGGTCGTTGGGTTCAAAGGTGTCTCACCTTTTTCACCACGATCATTCACCTTCACCGTGAGGCGGTGATTTTCTCCAATAGAGAATCCAAACGAGCCATAGATGTCTTGATCACGGCTTGCCGAATATTCGAGCTTATCACCACCTCCAAGACGAACGTGATCCGACGAAGAAGTGCGCACAGAAACCAGTGGTTCGAAGAATCCCTGCTTCGAAAAGGCCGTTAGACGACCGCCGACTTCGGAGGCGGCCGTACCTCCGTCAAGGCCTAGCTCGAGACCTTGTTGTTTTCCGCTTTTTCGAATGTAGTCGGCCGCCGTTGACCGGCGGAAGCTAATCACCCCGCCCATCGCGCCACTCCCGTAAAGCGACGACCATGGGCCTTTCACCACTTCGATATCTTCCGTCAGAGAAAAGTCCGAAAAAATACGGCCATTGTGACCGCTCTGGAAATTCTGACGAACTCCATCTTCCAGAATCAAAATGCGCTCGGCTCCTAAACCACGGATTTGCGGAAGCTCGGTCGCCCCGCGAGGGCCCCCTGTGAAATCCACGTTGGGTTCAAAGCTCAGGACATCACTTAGGTCCGAAGCTGTCTTCTCGCGAATCTGTTCGCGATCCCGCTTTAGCAGACTGCCTGGCGCTTTCACCAAAGGCGTGTTCTGTTTGTCGATATCCGACGTCACAATCACAGGTTCGAGAATACTCTGCTCCGAGCGAACCACGCCGCTAGCCAGCAAAACAAAAGTGAACGCAATCACACTCCGCAAACAGATCATTCGCATAAGCCTCTCCACATCGGTGACTTATAATGGCGTAACGAAGACCGCGCCAAAAGACACTGACTTTCCAAACACTTTCACCTGGATTTCAACACTGACAAGGTTTTTGACTGACAAAGCTTTTCAGACTGCCGAGAAGGCAAAAGTGGCGGATTTGATGGGTGTTGAGCGAATTCGCTAGCTTGGATCTTCAGTAAGACATCGTTAAGATTTTAATCTCACCACTTCGGTCTGCAAAACGTTAAGCCTAAATAGGCACCTTCATTTTCTAGGGCTAGGGTGGGTCATACACAAATCAGGTAACGATCGAAAGAGCGACTAAACACCGATTCTGGCTGAATAAACCGGCTTTTTTCATCTCGATGAAACGTAGCCATGGATACGGGTTGGAGACGGCTTGGACATGACCCGGTGACGGCTGGTTTATTATGTCGAGAGCGTCACCTCGCCACTGCGAACGATCAACTTCCCCGAGCTCTTATTTGGAAAGCGTGGCCCGATAACAAGTGTTTCAGTACCAGCGCGAATGCCACGTCTGGCATCTTCTTTTATCCTCGATGAATCCGACGCTTTGATAGAAGGCAATTGCAGGAGCTCGAACATCTTCCACTTTGAGGTAAACACAGGTCTTTCCGAGGTCGGCCGCTTCCGAAAATATTTCCCCTATCAGTCTCCTAGCGAACCCTCTTCTCAGAAAAGAAGCGTGAGTCGCAAATCGATTCACTTCAAGTGACCCATTGGATTCGTAAATCTGAGCTGCTGCAACGATCTTTGCGCCTTCCCGAATAACACGAATGGATTGATCTTCAATCCATTGCTGGGCCTCGGTTTCCAAAACGTGATGCAAGTTTGAAAGGACTTCGGCGACCTGCCTGGCGTCAACGGCTGAAACCGACTCGAATTGCCGTTGCCTACCGAATACGTTTGGCGTCCATTCAAAATGGCGGAAAGTCTGGATACGTTCTGAAAAGCCAGCGCTCTTTAGCGTTTCCTTCAACTCAAGATCGTGACTATAAATATCGAACCGCAATCGGTGTCTGTCTGGAAAACGCGCTGATTCCTGGAAAGTGCTGAGTAAAGAAGAAGCTATCGACTTCCGATCTTGAACGCTCGGATTCACGTAGAGTTCACCTAAACTCCATTCAGAATTTTGTTTAAAGTGTCGGATGTACGCAACAACGTGACCTTCACGATCTTGCATGAGATACCATCCGGTCGCAGTTGCGGGATCAAAGTATTCAATCTCCTCTTCAATGCTGACGCAATATCCGGCTGATGCGCTTAGGATCTTCGACATTTGAGAGAGGCGCTCTCGTGTAATGGGATGAATTTCCATGACACCGGATTTTTGCGAAACTCCTTTCGGTTGGCCAGCAAAGAAATGTCTCGCTAGCGTGGTCCGCCATATAGGCTCTGGGCTTTTCCGCGCATCACATGACTCTCACGCGCTGGCGACAAGAGTTCGACGAGTATTACAAGCCAGTAAGCTGCGACGGAATTGCAGACTAAGACTCATGTAAGAATTTAGTAAGACCGGGAGCGTGATGGCGAGTGATGGGCCGTGATGCTCGGCAACCTCAGCTAAGATTTAATGCGTTCTGGATTTAGGTTTTATATCAGGTATCTGGATAGCCGATATCGAGATATCGGAATTTAAATGGCGGAGAGAGTGGTTGGACCCTCATAACCGTACAGGGTAGAAGGGCGATCGAAAGAGCGACTAAACACCGATTCTGGCTGAACAAACCGGCTTTTTTCATCTCTATGAAACGTAGCCATGGATACGGGCTGGAGACGGCTTGGACATGACTTGGTGACGACTGGTGTATTATGTCGAGAGCGTCTTTTTCTGAGGAAATTAAATCCCGATTCGGACCTAGGAGAGCGTCACCTCGCCACTGCGAAAGATCAACTTTCCCGAGCTTTTATTTGGAAAGCGTGGCCCGATAACAAGGGTTATCCGAGTGCCGAAATCGCCGCGATCAGTTGATCAAATCGGCCTCGGTGGAAATCCGGTAGCAGAATTTTTTATACATCCTTAAAGCCATCATCGTCTCGATCAGGCATTAAGGATTCATCGCAAATTCATTGCCAAAGACCTATTCCAATCACACAATTTTAACAACAACGGGAAACCTAGATCCCAGAAGGAACAATTCGGGCTTTATTCTGCCTATCCTTACATGCGGGAGCTTCTGAAGAGGTCGGCTTAAGGCGCTTACGGAAAGCGCCGATTAGCCACAATCAAGTGATTTCTGAATCTATTTGCAGGGCTTCAATGAGATGACCCATTTAGTAGGGCCCCAAGTAGAAGTGGTAATTCTAATACTACCATTTGCCTTTGTATCGAGATTAACTTCCATCCAAACATCTGTATGACTACCAAAGATACAGTGTGAATACGTCTTAATTGCTTTTGAAGCACTAACATAATTGTAATCTGCCTCGCAGGACGCCACCCCTAATTCGCCACGAATTCCATTTCCGTAAAGTATTCTTGGATAATCCACATAGGCACCGTTTTCTTGAAGAAATTGGTGCAAGACAATCGATTCTAAATATTGATTTGCCTCGACTTGGATATATTCGGTTGGCGACTTCTGTGAAGTATTCTGACCGATCACCTCACATGTTAAGTTTCTGGCTAAGGTTGGAATAGAAATGAATAAAAAAATTATAGCAAGAACCAATTTCATAAACACTCCTTCGCAAGAATCAGAACACATTAGGGCTCAATGCTCAATAGCCCAATCCCCATGAAGCATTGAGGCGCGGGTCGCTCTAAGCCTTCTGAAGCGGGCTCAAGAGGACTCAGCCTATTTCGCTACTGACGACGTGCCACCGAGTTAAAAGGATCGCGTTATTGATCTAGGGCTCCAGCGTCCAGCTCAGGGACTTTTAAAAGCCGGAATTTGTCACCGACCTATAATCAAATTTAATGTATTTGACTTGGTAGCAGATCGGTCAAGAATGCAGATGTCGGCCCCCAAAGGGCTCCGACGCGATATTACGCGCCCCCGGCAGAACGATTCCCTTGTTGATTTTGATTGATTGGTCAAATAATAAGCTCTAATCTTTTGCGAACGAAAAATGTGATTCTCGATTGGCCAGTATTAGCATTCTTATTTTTCTTTGTTGTTCAGCTTTTTGGGTTTGAGCCAATTGGAGGGATAACAAAGCCTTTTCTGGGGGCTTACTCTCAGCATCTCGCATTCCTGGTAAGAATATCCATTACGCTAATATTCTGGCGGTATCTTTTTTCGGATTGGCATGGGTGGTTTGACCTTAACCCCTCAGCTATTCCACAAATACTACTTGTCATCACATCCTTATATGCTGTTCTGTTCTTTCCCTTGCCGATTCCTGACGCTGTATTTCCAGTAGATAAAATTTCTCTGCATATATTGATATCTGTATGGGAGGAATTCTTGATGAGGGGCCTCCTTCTTGCAATTTTACTTAGAGCCTATCCCAATAGCGTCATGTCGGTTGTTATCTCGGTTGGCTGCCTATTTGGTATTTTACACTTATTAAACCTACTGCAAGGCGCAGAGATCAATGATGTGCTTCCTCAAATAATATGGTCTTGTTCCTTAGGAATTTCATTTGCCGTAATTACATACTTTTCGGGATCATTGATCCCAGCAATTTTATTGCACTGTGGATTTAATCTCATTCCAGCAATATGGGATGGAAAGCCATGGATTGTCACGAAGGCTCATTCGTTTGGTTACTACGGATTGCCTTTAGTAGTCCTGTTGTTCATACCGCTTGTCGTCTTATCTTTAAAGAAAATAGTGGTCAGATAGCACTTTGATCTGTAGGGCTGAGCGGTCGAACGAGCAAACACAGCGTGACCGCTGAAAATTTCCTCGGTAACGATCCGGTCAGAAAGACGCTCAGAGCATCTGGCAAAAAAAAGACCGCGACAAGCGCGGTCCCACGATATGATTTTTTTGGATCGAGATTTACAAAGAGGTGGTCGCTAACGGCGGCACGTCAGCCTGGGCCGCAGTCGCGGTGATGAGATCAGATTCTGACTTTTTCTTGTCTTCTTCGGCTTTGGCCAGTGGCTTTGGCCAGAGCTTGCTTCGCCAGCCACTCTTTTTTGGCAGCCGATACTGAACCGTGCGAGCACTTCGCAATGCGACTGATTTCGCGAAAGCTGAGACCGGCGGATAAAAGCGAAAAAATTAAGGCGTCGTTTCTCTTGCGTTCACGGCCAATTCGCTTGCCTTTCGCTTTCGCATTTTGAAGCCCTGCGATCACACGATTTCTTATAATTTCCCTTTCCATTTGCGCCAGCGCCCCAAGTATCGTGAACAATGCAAGTCCCATAGGAGAATTCGTGTCGAGCTGTTCCGTCGTCGAGACAAAACGCACGTTTTTCTCTCGGAATTTCTGAAGTGCTTTGAGTAAATGGCTCACGCTGCGGGCGAACCTTGAAAAGGAAAACACGATCACTTGTGAACATTCTTGGTTTTCAACTCGCGCCATCATTTCGTTGAGAGCTGGACGACTTTCCTTTGCGCCTGAAATCCCATGGTCGATGAACATTTCGTAGTTGTTGAGCCCTTGACGGGAGCAGTAGTCAAGCAGCGCGAATTTTTGACTTTCTACGTTTTGGTCTGAGGTTGATACGCGCAAATATAGAAAGACCTTGGATTGTTCCGCCAGCACCATCTGATTTTCGTTCATAGTTTGCCCTTCAAAAAAGTAAAGACGGGGCGATTTTGAAACCGTCCCTGAAGAGCCGAAAGTTTTCTTATGGATCGACGAGTGTCTTATTGAGCTGCTTGAGGCTAACGAGGCCCTGCTTGTGAGCTTTCGCGGCCTCGTTTCTCATGGCGAGAGTAAGATCCGTTAGCCCTCCCGCAACACCGACCACTAACGCAAGCTTCACGATCCCTAAGAC
>CAKQVW010000097.1 GCA_934277865.1 uncultured Pseudobdellovibrionaceae bacterium
ACACTGAGTAATAAGATCCACCACGGCACGTGCATCACGTGCGAGAGCACGTTGACTCCCAACACCGCCAGCAGCAGGGTTTGAAAGGGCCGATCCCAAAGCTCCATATCCGAGCGCGCCTGCAAAGCCATCAGCGTGACTCCAGATTTTGAGGCTCCGAAGAAAGTACGGCGAGTTCGCTCCAAACCCGGTGTGCGAACACCAAGCCCGTATCGGGCCCCATGCGGCGGTTAGGAAGAGAGACGGTAAAGGGTTGCCCTTTTTGAATTGCTAAATCCACCCATTTGGAGAGTTGTTCAAGGCGAGTTTCAAATGGGATGTTTTGTAGGCGATGGAAATCAAAATGCAGCCCCGACTGAGAGGGTTCGTCGAATTCCTTGGTGAGAAGGCCACGACCACGCGAATACGCGCGCCAATCGACGCGGCGGAGATTGTCTCCGGCATTGTAGCTCCGATGCTCTTTGAAGTCCTCTGCGCCGGAGGCACGCTTGTGCTCTCCCACATGATCTCCATGGGATTCGGACCATTTGAGTTCGCCGATGCGCCTCGGGTAGATCACGGCCTCTGCTTTGTTGGGACAAATCATCCACGCATAAAAAAGTCCGAAGGGTGCAGTGGTGGACAGAACGATTCGGTCAAAAACGTGTCGGCCACGGTTGGGTGCGACGAATGTGGCAAGTAAACGGCTATCGGAGGCCGGAGCAATTTCTGACCGCGCATCGTATTGAGCGGATTTCTTAAGGCCCCGAATGTCGAACTCGATATTGACCTTCGACTTTCGCGAGTTGTTTTTGACGATCAGTGAGATCGGGAGAAACTCACCAGCAAAACCCTGAATGGTTTCGATACGAGAGATTTCAAGTCCTTTGAGGTTGTAGTTGGTCACGAACATTGACGTGAACATCAACGCCAGCATGAAAAAACCCAGTAGGTTGACCAAGTTGTTTTGGTAGGCAGCCCCGATCAGGATCATAAAGACCGTTCCGGCCGCATAGGCCAGACCAAATTTGGTTGGTAGGATATAGACCCGATCAGACGGCTTTAACTTGAGCCAAGACATCTTCGGCCTTTCGGCGACCAGTCTCTCCGGATGGATCTTCAGGCGGATTCAGGCGATGCGAAAGCACAGAAACAGCGACGGCTTGCACGTCTTCCGGCAAAGTCATGTTGCGACCTTGGATGTAGGCCCATGCACGTGCGGCTCTTGCCAAGGCCAGTGCTCCGCGCGGAGAAAGACCTTCGCCGGTCGCCGCGCTCTCGCGAGTTTTTCCTGCAATCGCTTGAATGTACTCCACCAAAGCGTCGGAGAGATGAACTTGCTCGACGGCCTTTTGGTGGTGGGCGAGTGAATCGGCATCAAACACCGGTTCTAGCTCGTCAATGCGATCTGCCGGGCCACCGGCGGAGATGCCGTCTTGCAAAAGACGTTTCTCGCTGAGGCGGTCTGGATATCCAAGTCCGATTCGCATCAAAAAACGATCGAGTTGCGATTCGGGAAGAGGGTAAGTGCCGATTTGTTGTCTCGGGTTTTGCGTGGCGATGACAAAAAACGGTTCCGGCAGTTTCAACGTTTCGCCGTCGATGGAAATCTGGCGCTCTTCCATGGCCTGCAAGCAGGCGGACTGCGTTTTGGGAGTGGCGCGGTTGAGTTCGTCGGCAAGCACAAAGGGCGAAAACAGCGGGCCTCGAACCACGGTGAACTGTCCCGTGCGTGCATCGAAAATTCGGCCTCCGATGAGGTCTCCAGGCAACATGTCGTTGGTGAATTGCACACGCGTGAGAGGGAGGTCCAGCAATTTGGCCAGAGTTTTTACCAGTGTGGTTTTACCGACGCCGGGAACGTCTTCCACCAGCAAGTGACCACGCGCCAGCAAGCACGCAAGAGCCAATTGGATCTCACGTTCTTTGCCAAAGACCACTGTCGAGGCTCGATGCACGAAGCTCTGCAGAATGTTCTGAATTTGCGAGTTAGTGCCGGAGGTTAAGCCGGATGTCTGGTTGCTAGATTTTTTTGCCGTCGGCTCCATCGGGAAACTTATCGGCAAATTGGCGTGCCGAAGGTCGTGGGGCGTAATCTCAGCTTGAGACGTTTGCCAACTAATGGGTTCATAAAACTATGCTGACGGAACGCGCGCGAAAAAATCCAGGTGAGCCCATCGGTTTCTGGAAGTTTCTGATTGTCACCTCGATTGTGTTCACGGTCCTTCGTTCCATTTTGACTGGCCGTTCGCCGTCGACTAGCGGAATCTTGCCGTTCGCCTTTCTGGCTTACTTCGGATATCGAATTGCCAGAATGCAGCCGTGGTGGCCTTTTGGCGAAGACGCAATCGAAACGCCGCGCAAGCAGGATGTGCCGAATCCAATTGTGAAGCGTCGGCCAATTCGCGAAGTCGGCATCGCCAATCGGCGTCTCCCGGAATCCGACAGTACAGCCGGCAGACGGCAAGACGAGGCAAACGAACCACGTGTGCAGATGTCTGGTTATCTTTCCGAGCCGAGCACGACAATGGGATCACAAGTTTCGTCGGTCGGAGTTCGCCAAAAGGTGGAGCGCACAAAGACTGTTCGAAGCCAAACCACCGAGCGTTCGAAACGTCGATGAAGTCCGTTCGCACCCTTGGCATCATTCAGCTTCTTTCAAGCGGTTTTTTCTTTGGCTTTCTCGGTCTATTTGGCAAACAGGCTTACGAGAAAGGCCTGACGCCATTTGAGTTCTTGGCACTTCGCTACCTGGTGGCCGCTTTGATGATGGGCACCTATGTCGCGAGCACACGTGCGCATGGGAAAATCTGGGTCGGCACAAAAAACGTCTTAGTCGGTTTGCTCCTGGGTGTGTTGGGTTACGCCGTGTATTCGAGCATTTATTTTCTCGCACTCGAGAAAATCTCGGCGTCGCTAACGGTGATCTTGCTTTACACGTACCCCGTATTGGTGGCCATCGGTGGCGCTGTCTTTTTTAAAGAATGGATTCCGCGCGCGCGGCTTCCTGCAATTCCGCTGGCGTTTTTGGGAATGGTTTTTCTGGTGTGGCAGGATATTTCCCTGGGACAGCCTATTGGGATTCTTTTTGGGCTGTCGGCTGCGCTTTTTTATTCGGTTTATATTCTGCTGTCGTCGCACTGGTTAAAAGGGATTGATGCCTTTGTCTCGACGTTTTGGATTCAATTGGGTGCCGGAGTGGCGTTACTCGTTTTTGGTTACAGAGATCCGATGCGAGTTATTGAGGTCCTAGAGATTGCGTGGTTACAGGTTTTGTTGATTGCCTTTGTTTGCTCGGTCTTGGCGATGTCGCTTTTTTTGGCCGGGTTATTAAAGGTCAAAAATTGGGAGGCCTCGGTGCTTTCGATGGCCGAGCCAATCACGGGTGTTGCGTTGGGCCTCGCCTTTTTAGGTGAACGCCTCAAAGCCCTGCAGTGGGTCGGTGTTGCCTGTGTGTTGATCGCTCTGGTGATTGTCTCGATCCCGTCTAAGCCATCAAAAGTTTCATCAGGGTCGGATACCAATTCGCCAAAGCCTGCGAACGTGTCGTGAGGCTGTCGCGAACCAAAAACTCATCCACGGTGTGCATCAGTCCGCCAACAGGGCCCAGACCATCTAAAACCAGGAGTCCAGGGCGCGACATATGATTCACGTCTCCAGCTCCACCGGCTTGGGCGGCCTCAAACTGAGCATCAGGCTCGAGGACGTGAATTTCATTGAGCAGGGTTTCAACGATTTCCGCCGAGACTCGGTCGGATCCTGAGAAAAAAGGCGGGCAGTCGTCCACGATGGTCCACCTGCGCTCGAGTCCTTGTCCTTTGTTGTTGGTTTGAAACTGCGTTTCGATGATGGCCGTGACCCTTTCGTGCAGCAGATCACGTTGCTCAAAAGTCGAAAAGCGCGTGTCCAGTTTGATGTGCACTTTTCCGCAGACGACATTGTGTCGGTTTCTCCCACCTTCGATGTGGCCGACATGTAACGAAACACCTAGTCCAGCTGGACTCGGGAATTTTTCTCGGAGGTCAGCTTGCAGGCGGAGAAGTTCGGCGATGGCAAGCGTGGCTTCGTGAGCGGCGTTGAGTTCCTCACCGCGACAACGACCAGCGTGCGCTTCGATGCCGGTAAACTGAATGTCGTACCAACGATTGCCTCGCCGACTGGTGATGATCGAGCCGTCCTCAAGTGAGGGTTCGAAGCCCAAGACCGCCATCGAGCGAGTGCCGATTTCGCGATAGATGGGGTGCCAAGCTGTCGATCCGTTTTCTTCATCAGGAGATGAGACCACTCGAAATCCAAACTCATGGCTGGGATTCTTGGCGAGATAAAGTTTGAGACTCTCCAAAAGCACGGCGAGCCCGCCCTTGTTGTCGATGATGCCAGCGCCCAGCAAGCGGCCTTGGGGATCGACACGTAACGGTCCTGACTCAGTTGGACTCAGCACCGTGTCGACGTGAGAGACCATCGTGATGAATCGATCATTGTGTTCAGCGGCGCTTGGACTCGTTGTTTGTGTTCCAGGTTTTTCTGCCACCAGCAGGTCGTCCGTTTTTCCAGAAGGGTCGCGAATCCACTCAACGATGAAACCAAGGGCTTCGAGTTCTTCCGCCAAAATGGCGTGCGTGGATCGCACCGAACTTTGGCTCGTGGTGGGAGAGGGCGAATCGACCAGACGTTTCAGAAGGACTTCAGCTCGAGTTTGTGGCGTCATTTGAATTCCACCTTGGATAACATCCAAGCTCCGATTGCAAAAAGAAGAAGAAGACTTAACATCGCCAGTCGCGAGCTTTCGGAGATCAGTCCGGTCAGCGCGATCAAAAGCGGTCCAAGAATCGAAGAGAATCGGCCCAGCATATTGAAGAAGCCAAAAAACTCGCCAGCGTGTTCACCCGGAATAAGCCGCCCGAAAACCGAGCGACTCAAGGCTTGGATACCACCTTGTACGAGGCCGATGGAGGCCGCCAGTGCGTAGAAGTGCCACTCGACTTGCAGCTGCGTCGCAAGAATCGTCACCAAGACATAGATGCCGATCGCAACAAAGAGCGAACGTCGTGCGCCGATTTTCTCGGACAAAAAACCAAATCCGATGGCGGCAGGAAACCCGATGAACTGCACCATCAGCAGCGCCACGATCAGTGAGTCCGACTTGAAACCAAGTGACATTCCGTAGTCGACGGCCATTTTGATAATGGTGTTCACGCCATCGATGTAAAAGAAGTAGCCGATCAGAAAGGTGAAAGCCGGTTTGTGGTTTTTTAATGTGCGAAAGGTGTGTCCCACCTGCGCGAAGGCTTCGCGAGCCAACTTTGCAAACGGAAGGCGCGCTTCTTCGGTGCGCTCCTCTTTGACGTTTAACATGAGGGGAATGGTGAAGATGAGCCACCAAATTCCGACCATCAAAAAGGAAACTCGCACCGCTTCTGTTGCTGAAGAGAGACCAAAGAGCTCGGGCTTTAAGGTCATGAAAACATTCACGGCAAACAGCACGCCGCCCCCGAGATAGCCGAGCCCGTATCCGAGCCCCGAGACATGGTCCATTTCGCTTTTGCGAGAGACCAGCGCCAACAGCGCATCGTAGAAGTTCTGTCCGCCCCAGAAGCCGACGCTAGCCAAGATGTAAAGTGCCGCAGCAAAGACCCATTCGCCTTGGCCAACAAGCGCCAGTGCAGAAGCCGAGATCGCTCCAAGGAACGTGAAGCCAAATAAAAATCGTTTGCGGCCCTTTGCGCGGTCCGCGAGGGCGCCCAACAGTGGTGCGGAAAGCCCCAGCACCAGGCTGGAAAACGAGTTGGCATAGCCAAGCAGAGCCGTCGACTGCACGGCGGTGATGGTGTTTTCGCCGGCAGGCCCGGTGTTGGACCAATACTGTTTAAAGAAAATGGGAAAAAAACCGGCCATCACGGTTGTGGCAAAAGCGGAGTTCCCCCAGTCGTACAGGGCCCAAGAAAGGATTTGCCGATCGCGTAGAATCTCGCGGAAGCGACGAGGTTTTGAAAGGTCGGACTGAGTTGCGGCCGATTTCGTCATTTCAAATATGAAGCTCCCCCGAACCCTTCAAATCTTCAAGGAGCCGCGTGACGTGTCATCACGAAATCCGTATGGTGAGAAAATGGCAAATCCTGGGCAGCTTCCAACGGTTGAGTTTCTCGAAGTTCGCAATCTGGCAAAGACCTATAAGGCCAAACCAAAAAACGTCGAGGCGGTGCGGGGAATTGACCTGCGAATCCCGCAAGGCGTCTGTTTTGGTATCTTGGGGCCAAATGGTGCGGGGAAGACGACCACCATTGAAATCATGGAAGGGCTGCAGAAGCCGGATCGCGGCGAGGTGTTGTTTAAAGGCAAGACCGTGATTTCAGCCACGGGCGAAGCTCGCGCTCCGCGTGCCTGGTCCGAGGCGATTGGCATTCAGTTTCAGCAAACGGCTTTGCAGGATCATCTGACGGGGCGTGAGCTGCTCAAGCTCTTTGCCGGTTTGTATTCCAACCGAGGGGACTATGACAGCCAAGATCAGGCTGTCGAGGCTGTCATTCAAACTTGCGAGATCGGCGAGTTTGTTGACCGAGAACCGAAAAAGCTGAGTGGCGGTCAGCGCCAACGTGTGTTGCTGGCTTTGGCGCTTGTGCATTCTCCCGAGATTGTGTTTTTGGACGAGCCGACGACGGGTCTTGATCCCCAAGCGCGCCGTCAATTTTGGTCGCTGGTGAATAAGATCAAGTCGCAAGGACGAACTGTCATCCTGACAACCCACTACATGGATGAGGCCGAAGTGCTTTGCGACACATTGGTGCTTGTGGATCGAGGACAGGTGATCGACGAAGGTGCGCCTCGTGATCTCTTAAAGAAATACGACGTAAAAAACCTCGACGAGCTTTTTTTAAAGCGCACTGGTCGCGATTTGAGAGGTGATGTGTGAGGACTCTAAAACGACTCTGGCAGCTGTTTTTGGCGCGCAACAAAGAATTTTATCGAGACCGTGGCTCGATGAGTTGGAATTTTCTATTTCCGGTTCTGATCATCGCCGGTTTTGCCTTTGCCTACAGTGGAAAACCCAAACCGCTGTTTACCATCGGTGTGATCGGAACAGTGAACCCGATGGTCGATTGGCAGTATGCCAAGTTTGTCGAGGTCTCGGAAACAGAAGACGAGATCGCCAAAGCGAGAGAAAAAGTCGGCCGGCACCAAATGGATCTGCTGGTTCAGGTATCGTCCCGGACTTCAGCTGCGGCGACTCAGGCAGACGGTAAGTACTGGGTGAATGCGACCTCTCCACAAGGGGACACCTTAGAAAAAATGCTGGCAAGTCTGCGCCACGTTCAGTGGCATCGCGAAGAGATCACCGGCCAGGCCATTCGTTTTGTCGACTGGCTCACGCCGGGAGTGATCGGCATCAACATGATGTTCTCGGCGCTATTTGGCGTCGGTTATGTCTTGGTTCGCTATCGGAAGTCCGGTGTTTTAAAGCGCCTGAAGGCGACGCCGGTTCGTGCCTGGGAATTTTTGATGGCACAAATTCTGTCGCGCTTCGTTTTGATTTCGATCACGACCTTTGTGATTTTCTTAGGTGCGATTCTGATTCTCGGCATTCCGGTTCATGGCTCGGCTTGGACACTGGCGTTGGTTATGGCCGTCGGAACGTTGTGCTTGATTTCGCTGGGTTTGATTGTCGCGGCTCGGGTCTCCAGCGAGGAATTGGCGGGTGGATTGCTGAACATGATGACCTGGCCGATGATGTTTCTCTCGGGAGTTTGGTTTTCATTGGAAGGATTAAATCCGTGGCTGCAGAAAGCGTCGATGTTGTCGCCGCTCACGCACATGGTGTCGGCGGCTCGTGCAGTCATGATCGACGGAGAAGGCTTGATGTCGCCTGTGGTTTATCTGCCGCTTTTGATTCTCTCGATCCTTGCGGTTTTTGGACTCGCCGTTGGCTCGTGGCTGTTTCGCTGGGAATAGGCCGGAGGGCCGCAGTGGAAAAATAAAAACCGCGAGTGGGTGCTCGCGGTTGGATAGTTTCAACAAGCCGGTTTTTTAGACCGAGGCTTTAAGCGACTTTTTTGTGTTTCGTGTAAGCCTGGAACTTCTTATCGAAGTCGATTGGCTTTTTGCCTTCGCGAGTGAGAAGTCCCCACTTAAACCAGTCGTAGTGCTCCGAGCAGAAGTCCATTTTCTCTGACTTCTTCTTGCAGCCTTCCGACTTGCAGTTTGTAGGAAGAGTAGCGACTGGCCCTGAGGCTGGTGCCCCGCCGTTTGATTCTTTGTGCTTCAGCTTTTGCGCCATGAGGCGATCTCCTTTTTGTGGTCCAAGGACCTGAATCTGGACACTACACTCATCGGAGTCTCGACCCAGGGCTTAAGCAGAAAGTCCGGTTGATGAGCAGAACTCGACCATCGTCTGATGGTTCGCAGCAGATCGCGTATCAGGGCGATACGCGAACGCGCACATAGTTGGTCTGACAGTAGACCGTGCCGTCTGCGTTTTTCACAACGATTCGTCGCACATACTCCATCCCGGCGTCGATGTTTTGCATCTGACGGGTGTAGGACGTGGTCGATGCGCCATCGTAGGGGAGTGCGGCGATCGTTTGATTGTTGTTCATGCCTTGCCACTCTAGCGTTCCACCTGTTGGAACGGCGGTTCCGGTTCCGTAACCGATCGTCATCGAGACCACGCCGCCTACACGAACTTGCGTGGTGGACGTTGAGAGTGTGCAGATTCGTCCCTGAAGCGTGGTCTGAACCGAATTGGTTTGGCAGAGCGCTCGTCCCAGCGGATCTCGAATCTGAAAGTATCGCAAGTAGGTGCCGCCGATGACTCCAGGGGCGGCGTTGGTGTATTGCTGGGACATCGTGGTCAGGTACTCAGGCACCACTTCGCTAGCGTCCGCGATTCCGTTCTTCGAACCGTAGACATAAATGCGATAGCCAGTGGGCACGTTGCCAGTCGGAGTGATGGTGTAGCTGTAACTGCCTCCGACCGCGACGTTGGTGGCCGAGACGGTGGCGGAACAAGTCACACCGGTATTCAGAGTTTCGTTGAAATTGGCAGGCAGTCGATACTGCGAATCGCCCGAGATGCCAGTGTCGTCGAGCGAGGCGCCTTCCCCCTGTTCCAGTGGGCGAGGTGCACAGTTTTGAAAGCTCAAAATGACAAGCCCAAGCCCGAGCAGGCCCATGGCAAGCAGTCGGCCAGACTTCTTCTTCAGACCAGAAGTTTCCCCAGAAATTTTCCCCACCAGTAGAACCCTTTCGAGTGTCCGACCTTCATCGTCTCTCGAAATGAGCCAAATGAGAAGAGGCGAAGCCAACCACGT
>CAKQVW010000098.1 GCA_934277865.1 uncultured Pseudobdellovibrionaceae bacterium
AGGTACAATAACTATGTCTGGTCTTACGGGAAAGCGTTGGTACTTCTTCATCTGGGATGAGGACAACGAAGAACACCTTGGAGTGCACCACATAAGCCCAGAAGAGGCCGAAGAAGTGTTCTTCAATCGCTATGTGATAACGCCCAACAAGAAAAAGCATGGGCCAAAGCGATATCGCATAGATGGAAGAACCAACGGCGGCAGAAGTCTGCGACTGATCTTTGAAGACCTTGGCGCATCAATGGCTAGAATCATAACTGGATGGGATTTATGAAGAAGAGAACAAAGACATACAAATACAATCCAAGCGAATGGGATGAATCCAAGTCTGTTGAAGTGAAGCCAGAAAAGAAAGCGTCAGGAGTTTCAACAAGCATCAGACTTCCCAAAGAGATGGTCGCTAAACTAAAAAAAGTGGCTCGCAAGAAAGGCGACATCGGCTACCAGACGCTTCTCAAAATATGGATTGCTGAGCGTTTAGAGAAAGAGATTGCTTAAGACTTTAGTTCTAGAGCGATCGATTTGAGATTTTAAGACAGAATGATTTGCGCATTTTTTTGAGTTCAAGCTTTGGCTCCTCACGGAGGCAAAAGACTTAGGAATCAAAATGCAGAATGAAAACACGGTGCTGGCATTTCCAACACCAATGCTCTTTGACAATCAGAATAGCAAAGAATGGCTAAAAACGAATGAGGCCGCAAAGTTTTTAGGAGTGTCGCCAAACGCACTTAGGATCATGGTCCATCGAGATCAGGTTCCTGTTTACAAGTTTGGTAGAAGACTCCGGTTTCGTCTGAGGGACTGCCAAGCCCTTTTCATCAGAAAAGGAGCTTAAATCATGGCAGTCAGAACGGTAATCAAAGACGGGAAAAAACTTTTTGAAGTCTATGTGAATGGATTTAATTCCCGAGGAACAAGGGTTCAGCGAAAGCGAACGAACATCGAATCACTTCGCAAGGCCGAGGTGATCGAGTTCGAGCTAAAGCGCGAGCTTGCGATTTTAAAAGAATCCAAAGTCGATCCAAGGTGGGAAGAATGGGTTGAGGAGTGTCTTAATATCATGAAGGTCACCTACCGCCCTTCTACTCTTTATAGCTATCAGAAGACGCTTGATAAGTGGGTGAACAAACCCTTCAAGGGCAAAGAGCTAAAGGACATCACAAAACTTGATGTTCACTCTTTAATCTTCGAGGTAATTCCCCCAGAAACCACAATGCACACACGCAAATGGGTTCTAAAGATCATCAAGCGCGTTCTTCAGATGGCTGTGGATCACGGAAAGCTTGATCGAAACCCCTGTAACGGAATGATGGTAAAGGTGCCTGAAACCGAAAAGAAGGTTTTAACCAATAAAGAGGTTGAGGTTTTTCTAGCGGAAGCCAAGGCAAGCGATCATCGTTTCTATCCAATATGGGTTGTGGCTCTTTTTACAGGAATGCGTTCAGGAGAACTCTACGCCCTTAAGTGGTCAGATGTGGATCTTGAGAATGGAACCATATCCGTCTCGAAATCGTGGAGTTCTAAAAATGGATTCACCAGTACAAAGAACCAAAAGATGCGGATTGTGCCGATCTCGGGCGAGCTTTCGAGTTTCCTCAAAGAGCTGAAACTCGAAAGAGGCCAAGAGGAGTTTGTGCTTCCGCATCCGACAGAGTGGACCAGAGGTGAGGCTGCAAAGGTGTTAAAATGCTTTTGCAAATCAATTCAGATCACAGAGATTCGTTTCCATGACTTACGGGCGACGTTTATCACAAACCTACTGGCAAGGGGCGAAAGCCTTGCGCGAGTGATGGCGATTGTGGGACACGCCGATATGGAAACAACAAACGTCTATCTACGCAAAGCAGGGATTGAACTTAAAGATGGCACTGAGAAGTTGGGATACAGGCTCCCAGTTCCACAGGCTGACAATGTTGTTCAATTACGAAACTTACGGAAATAGACAGTGCGTGCTACTGAAAGCTTCTTTTTGCTATTGCTGAGACTTGAGACAGTAATGATCTCAATAACTTGGCGAGTATGGGAGGATCAAACCTCCTTCTCCGCCATTTATTTCTCAGTCACCGGCTCAGAACCTTGAGCGCTGCGGTTTTTGTTTTTCTCTTCGATCCATTGTGAGAAGTATTTTATGGACTGGGCGCCGTGGTGGCGAAGCAGACGCCCTGTTAGGGATCTGCGGATGTTTGGCAATTCTCGCCGTGACGAAGCAAGAAATTCGGCGAAGGTGTTGAAGATCGTCTCACGATCAAACTGCGCCGAGAGTTGGGCCAAGCCACGATCGACATTCATCTGCCAGTACTGGGGCTCCTGAAATCGCTGAATTAGGTCAACGAAGCCAGCGACATCTTGAAATTCGGAAAAACCAGATCCCATATCTTCGAACGCCATGGGTGTTCCAAGCACCGGCGTTCCGGTGGCCCAGGCCTCTAGTATCTTCCCTTTGATGCCTGCACCGAAGCGCAGTGGTGCCAACATCAGGCGGTGGCTGGCGATGACTTTGCGGTGATCCTCGACATAGCCGTGAGAGAAGATTCCGTTTTTACCATGCAGCTGTGAGATTTCTTGCGTCGGATAGGAGCCATACAGGTGCAATTCGGCGCGTGGCATTTGCTGTCGTACGGCTGGCCATAGTTCGGAGGCTAGCCATCTTGCTGCATCGAGGTTCGGTGCGTGTCGGTAGGTTCCTAAAAAACAAAATCCATGACGATCGGATTCTGGTGTCAGCACCTTTTCGGCCTTGGCGGAAAACGGCAAATAACAGACACGTTCGCTTTCGAATCCTTGCTGTGTGAGCCACTGAGCTTCGTGGTTGGAAACCACGAGACACACATCGGCCCTGTGCAACGATGCCATTTCACGTAAGAAATCTTCGCCAAAAAAATCGGCGTGTGGATGGGTGACGTCGGCACCTGCTTGAAGCGCCCGTTGGCGGGCCCCGCGCAGGCTATGCAGGTCGCTGGTGTCGATCACATGCAGCGCTTCGGGCCAGAGCTCACGAGCGCGCCACCCGTACTTTTCTTCGGTGTAGAAGCGATCGTAGACGACAAGATCTGGGGAGAGAGCTTCAAGATCCTTTGCCGATACCGACGAGTTTGGATCGCACGTGAGAGTGCGAACTCCGTTTTTATTCCAAGCCTCGCTATGTGAAGAAGCGACGCCCGGTGCGACCCCGACAAGATCGTATCCCAGGCGCTGGAGGAATTGGCTCATTTCGAGTGTGCGTACACCCGCTGCAGACGAGCGAGGCTCGGGCCAGAGATTCACAAAATAGACGGCTTGGTTGGGCATCTTCCAAGGCTCCCTTCGCCGCTCCGTTATAAAGTCCTCAGCCGGCGCTCGTCACTTTGAATCCGGCTGAAGGCAAAATTGCGATTGGGAGACCGCTCTTAGCGTGCGTTTCGAATCAGCGTTTGAAGCTTCGAATGCACTTCGGCAAGGGTGCCGACTGCGATGTACACATTGTAGCGACGCACGCCATTGACGATGCATTTGCTATTTACTGATTCGTAAGAGGCCATGTTCCATTTGTTGGTGCCGGCCCCTTTTGGTCCAGCGCCTCCTAAGTTGAAATGGAAAGCGGCGTAGCCAAATCCTGCACCACAGCTGGTGATTTGGCTGGGTGGAACATAGGCCGCCATCGCGTGGCTCCCTGACGGATTCGAAAGAATGATCGGATCAAATGGCTTCTTGCGGTTGGATTGTGCTTGGTACGATCCCGGTGGGAAACCATTTCCTGAGATGTCTCTTAGTTCGGAAGGGAGAAACTCATTCAGCGCTCCATTTTGTGAGGTCACAAAAAAGAAACGTTTGAATTCGCTATTCAGATAACCGGTCAGAAACTCGTAGACCACACTTTGTGTCAGGTCGCGGGCACCGTGATTGATGGCAAGCGCGTAGCTGACGATCTGATTGTCGCCAAAGGCTCCAATCGTAATCCTTTTATCGAGAACCGTGTTGGAAAGTGGTGATGTGAGTCGAGAGTCGATGCCTTTCGGACAAGCGCCTGTGAGCTTTCTGTACGACCAGTAAGCCATCTGAATACTATTGGCCATCTGGTTTGGCGCGATCTTGGAATGTGCAAGAAGCTTCGAGGTGCTTGTGCTCGAGCGAACATCGTGAGACGAGCCGGCCTCTGTCGGATTGTTGCACTCGCCAAAGCCGTCAAGTTGGATGGCTGTCTGAATTTGTCGGCCGTGGTCATAGATATTAACAAACTCAACACCATTCCACTTGAGACTTGTGACCGAGCCGGCAAAACGTTTTGGGTCGACTGAGATTTCAATTGGCCGTGGGCCGCCCCCGATAATTGTGTAGGCGCCACTACCGGAAGAAGGTGGCGGATTCGGCGCGGGGGCTGGATTGGGGGCAGGTGCGGGTTGCGCCATGCCTCGGCAATCGGGAATGCGACCTTCAAACTGTCCATGGCGAAGCCAGTGATCGATCGCCTTTCCGCCGTTATTGACCCAACCGGTGACGACATCGGGATAACGTTGGAGATAGCAGGCCTCGTTGAAGCTGCCAGTATTTGCGAAAGCGGAAGTTCCACCCAAGAATGCAACGAGTCCGATTGTGGCGGAGGCCAGTCTATAAAGGGGCATACGTGCAGAGAATTGGATCTTCATTGCGTGTCACTCCTGGTGATTCAGTTTGAAGCGTTTCAAGTGAATGTTACGCAGGAGTTATCGCCGGTTTGGAGCGCACCTTGAGGCAATTTGTTGTCTGTCGACGAATGGCCACAATTGGGTGGGCAATTGTCGGGGTTGGCTCACACTGCACTAGGCCTTAAGCCGAGCTCGAACGACTCTTTCGATGTCGGCGTAGGTCCGCATTTGTACGAGATCCCTCCCGTCGATCTTGATCTGAAACTCATTCTGAATGCGAAGGCAGAGCTCTACGTGACGTAAAGAGTCCCAGGACGGGTGGTCTTTTGCAGATAAAGCATTTAGGTCGAAAGCACCGTCGAGGTTTAGAACTTCGCGAACGATCTTGCCTAGCTTTTCTATCTTGTCTTGCTCGGAAGACTTGCTGTCGTTTGAACTATTCATAGCAGCAGCGTAGCACGGCGTCGCATGGGCATTCAACCAAGCTTGATTCGGCGGCAAGGAAAGGAGTTAATGAACTCATGCTTTTGCCAAAGACGTACCGGGTTGAGGATTCAGAAGAGATCGCAAGCTTTGTCGATCGTTATTCATTTGCGACCGTCGTCTCTGGACTCCAGGCCGCTCACGTTCCGCTTTTGTTTGATTCTGTCGGCCAGGTATTGGTCGGGCATCTGACAGCGAGCAATCCCGTAATTTCGGAAATGAAAAAGTCCGGGCAGGCGCTTGCCATCTTTCAGGGGCCACACGGCTATGTGTCTTCAAGCTGGTACGTCGATAAAACCATTCCGCCGACATGGAACTTCACCGCCGTGCATGCGCTTGGACGTGCGGTGATCTTGGACTCGGATGACGCCAAGCTTGCGATTCTCCAAAAGACCGTCGCTCACTACGAGCGCATGAATCAGACCTCTTGGAGCTTTAGCTCGGAGGATTCCGAAATCCGAGGAATGCTTCCATTGATCACGGGATTTGAAATTCAAGTCGAGTCGCTGCAATGTTGTTACAAGCTCAGTCAGAATCGCAAGGCCGAAGACCTTGAAGGTGCCTTGCGTGGGCTTGAATCAAAGGGTGATGAAGCCTCGATGGAACTCGCGCGCTGGATGAGAACAAAAGCCTCCAAAGTCCAAAGTGGAAGTTCTAAACCATGAATCGAGATGAGCGCCGGACAAAACTAAAAAGCGAACTACAACCTCTGATTGGCGCTCTCATGAAGAGCCCGGTGATTCTAAGTATCATCGACGGCAAGGCGAGCTCCGAATTCGTGTGGCATGTTTTCATGCAATACCGATTTTACTGCGCGAGGTTTCCACAATTTTTGGGAGCCCTATTGGCTCGAACTGCCGAGCCGATCGCAAGGCAGCCATTGGTCGAAAACCTTTGGGAGGAGTCGGGATCTGGGGACTCCGCGAAGTCTCATGTCGCCATGTTGGATACATTCCTATTGGCATGGGCAAGGGCAATCGGGAAAAGCCAGCGCGAATTTGAATCGTGGCTGCAGCCGCGTGAGGCCGTCGATTCCTTTGTGACAGAGGTATTGGCTCTTTTGAATTCCCAATCATTGCCCTTTGCGTTTGGATTTCTCGGGCCCGGCACGGAAGAAGTCACTACCGGACAATACACCAGATTGCTAGAAGGACTTCGAGGCTATCACTTGGTTGAAGAATCCGACCTCGAATTTTTTGCCGCTCATATTATTGCGGACATCAAGCATGCCGACACTTTTTGGAATGCGCTTGAGCAAGTTAGTAAATCCGAATCGGATTGGAACGATGTTGCGGCTGGTGCAAAAAAGAGTCTGGAACGAGAAACCATGTTTTGGAATGAATTGGCGGGACTGAAGTGAAGTCGATTGAGTTTATTTTGCAGCCTGGTGAGACCGTTCGATTTGATGTATCTGAAGTCCTTTTTGAACACCAGTCACCATTTCAGAAGATTGAAATTGTCCGGACAAAAACTTTTGGAAAAGGCATCTTCATAGACCGCAAACCTCAATCGAGTGAGTGTGATCATTTCATATTTAACGAGATTCTGGTTCACCCTGCCTTGATACTTCAGGGCAATCCAAAATCCGTGTTCATGATCGGCGGGGGGCCAGGAAGCGGCCTGGCGGAACTTGTGAAATACCAATCTCTCGAGAAGATCGTGATTTGTGATCTCGACAAGGCGGCGGTCGATGCCTATCGCAGGCTTCTGCCAGAGTGGCACCGAGGCGCCTACGACGACAAGCGGGTGCAGCTTCTGCATATTGATGCGCGAGAATATATACGAGACACGCAAGAAAAATTCGACGCGATTTACGTGGACATTCCGGATCCGCTAGAGGGAGCGCCATCGGGAAGTCTGTTCTCGGTGGAGTTTCATAGGTTGTTGAAATCAAAACTCAACCCAGGCGGAATTGTCATTAGCCAGGCTGGACGAACCTCTCTCAACAACCTTCAGTACCACGCTTCAATTCGTGCGACGATGGCCGAGGTTTACACTCATGTCGCGTCGTTTGACCGGCACATTCCGTTTTATGGTGAGCCTTGGGGCTTTGTCTTTGCTTCCGATGTTCATCGTCATGATGAGGTCTCAGCTGAAGAAATAGATCGGCGCCTACGTGAAAGAGGTGTGTTGGGGCAACGATGTTATACGGGATCTGTGCATGCCGCGATGTTTGTTCAGCCACCGTACTTTGAAGAGGCGATGCAGGCGCTTCGCCGAGTGCATTCCGACGCAGATCCGCTTAGAGTGATGTAATTTAAAATTGGAAATAGATGTACGGTCGTTCACCAAACGTCTGACCGAATAAAATCAGAACGACGAACATTGCCACGTACAAGACGAGACGCAAGGGGCGCGGAAGGTTTAAAATTCGGTCGCGCAGCCCGCCTCGGGATTGGATGACGTGCAAAATCTCGACTCCAAGTATTGCGATGAGAGTTTGAATCAGCAGTGAGAGTGCCTTCGGGCTTCCGCCGACGAGATTGGACACCGACAGGCGGATTTGGTTGAGGCTCCAGTCGCCTAGCAAAACTCGGCGAAAAATCTCATCTGCGGTCGTCAAATCTTTTGCCAGGAAAAACACTGTAGGCGGTAGGACAAAGCACACAAATGTGATCAAGATCTGGCTCACCTTATAGAAGATGGGCCAGCTGTCGAGTCCAATTTGCCGTGCAAACCGTTGTCGAAAGTCGCGTGTCGCGTAGTCGAGCGAAATGAAGACTCCGTGCCAGAGACCAACAGCAAGGAAATTCCAACCGATATCGTGCCATGCCCCCATAAAGAGAAATGAAAGGATCAGACAGAAGTAGATACCTAGCGTTCTTCCAGCAGCGGACACCGAGAGCGAGAAAAAGACGTAGTCTTTCATCCAGTCGTGCAGAGAGATGTGCCATCTTCTCCAGTATTCGATCAAGGAAGTTGCGAAGAAGGGGCGCATAAAATTTTGCCGGATTTTGATTCCTAAAAGTCCGGCGGAAGCGACCGCCATGTCGGCATATCCCGAAAAGTCGGCAAAAATCATATAGCGAGCGAGCGCAATTCCAAGCAGCAGCGTGAATCCCGTGAAGTATTCTGGGTGTTGGAAGACGACGGAGATGATTTTCGCCAGGGCGTCTGCAATCACCAGCTTTTTAAAAAGGCCGCCATAAAATAGTAGCAGGTTCTTTTCACGCTCCCTTGAAGTGAGGTCTGCTGGTTGTTGCAACTGAGGCAGTAGCGATTCCGATCTCTCAATTGGTCCAGAGAGAAGGGTTGGGAAAAAGCAGATGAAGCTGATATGTAATCCGAAATGCGGCTCAAACTTTCGCGTGCGCCGGTAGACGTCTACCAGATATCCCACCGCCTGAAAGGTATAGAAGGAAAGCCCCAAAGGCCCGATGAAGCCGGCGCTTTCAGGAAATTGAAGCAATGTCGGAAGATATTTTGCGACGCCGATAAGGAGGAGAAAAGTCGCGATGGACAGCCACAAGAGAAAAGATCTTCGACCTTTACTCTGTTCCTGTTCGAGTTCTTTACCGACGAAGTAGGAAACACACACGACGAGGAACAAGAAGATCAACGAGGAGGGCGAGTGCCAGCTATAGAAGAGTAAGCTGGCTCCCGTAATGGCTTTCCATCTCTCAGCCGAGGGGAGCTTGGACACTAAAAACACAACAAGCGGCAAGAAGCAAAAGTAGGGGATTGAGTGGAAGTACAACTATCCCTACCTTTCTTGAGTCAGGCTGGCGGCAAGTGTCTCTCGGTTGATTTTGCCGCGCGAAGTTCGAGGAAGCTCTGCAACCAGAAACCATTTCGTTGGAACCTTAAAGGTCGTCAGATTTTTGCGACACCAATCTTCAAGCGATGGCAACCCGCTGGAGGTGGATTTTAGAACCACAGCCGCCGCAACAGTCTGACCCGCAATGGTGTCGGCAACTCCAAAGACGCAGACATCTAATACGTCGGGATGAGCCGCGATGAGGGACTCAACGTCCTCAGGGTAAATTTTCATTCCGGCCTTGTTAATGACGTATTTTGAGCGTCCAACTAAGGTGACGTCACCGCTGGCGTCGACTTTCCCCAGATCTCCGGTTCGATACCAGCCTTGTCGAATGACCTCATCGGTGGCGTCTTGCCGTCGGAAGTAACCTTTCATCATGCTGGGGCCTTGAAAGTAAACCTCA
>CAKQVW010000099.1 GCA_934277865.1 uncultured Pseudobdellovibrionaceae bacterium
GCACACGGCCATGGCCAAACTGGAAAAGCAGCTAGGACAAGAATGGCCAAGTGTTATAGGCGGAAAGGAAATCAAAACTGGCCGCTTGTTAAAGAGCGTGAATCCTTCGCGACCAGACCAGGTGATCGGCCACGCCCATCTTTGCGGCGTGCAGGAAACAGAAAGCGCGCTCGTGGCCGCTCGCGATGCTTTCAAAGCTTGGTCCAACACACCGGCTGAAGAACGCGCACGTCTTGTCGATAAGCTTGCCGACATCCTCGAGCGCGATCGTTTCGATTGGACGGCGCTTGAAGTGCTGGAAGCCGGAAAACCATGGGATGAAGCCGACGGTGACCTCGCCGAAGCCGTGGATTTTTGCCGTTACTATGCACGCGACATGCGAAAGCTCACAAAAGGGCAAAAGGTTGGCGGCGTACCTGGCGAAACAAGCCTTTATCACCACAAACCTCGCGGCGTCGTAGCCGTGATCGCACCGTGGAACTTCCCACTTGCGATCATCTGCGGAATGGTCGCGGGCGCCGCCGTCACTGGCAACACGGTTGTGATGAAACCCGCCGAACAAACTCCGGTGATTGGAGCTTGGCTGATGCGCGCGATTCGCGAAGCCGGCTTCCCAGCAGGTGTCGTGAACCTCGTGCAAGGTATCGGCGAGGAAATTGGCGATACACTTACGGGTTCACCGATCACGGCGATGATCGCGTTCACAGGTTCAAAAAACGTCGGCCTTCACATCATGAAACAAGCCGCGATTGTGCAACCTGGACAACGCCATCTTAAAAAAGTCATGGCCGAACTTGGTGGCAAAAACGCGATCATCATCGATAGCGATGCCGATCTCGACGAGGCGATTGGCGGAGTTCTTTACTCGGCCTTTGGCTTCAGCGGACAAAAGTGTTCGGCCGCAAGTCGCGTGATCGTCTTGGATGAAATCTACGAGCGCTTCATGCGCCGACTCACGGAAGCGGCAAAGACCGTCAAGGTCCGCGCAGCTCACGAACCCGATGTGTTTGTCGGACCCGTCATCGACGAAGATGCGCAGAAACGAATTTTGGCAATGATCGAGATGGCAAAATCCGAAGGACGCGTCGTCTACCAAGGCGAAATTCCACAAACACCCGCGGGCGCCACACCAGGCTACTTCGTGCCGCCAACGATTATCGAAAACGTGAAGCCTGATGCGAGAATCGCGCAAGAAGAGGTCTTTGGACCTGTGCTTGCCGTGATCAAAGCAAAGAATATCGAAGAAGCCATCCAGATCGCCAACTCGGTTGAATATGGTCTCACAGGTGGTCTTTACTCGCGCAGCCCCGGAAACATCGAGTACGTGAAGCAGCACTTCGAAGTCGGAAACCTCTATATCAACCGCGGATGCACAGGCGCCATGGTCGATCGCCATCCGTTTGGTGGCTTTAAGATGTCAGGTGCTGGTTCAAAAACCGGAGGCCCTGAGTACCTCGTGCAGTTTATGGAACCTCGTGTGGTGACAGAGAACACGCTCCGCCGTGGCTTTGCGCCCGCGGACGAAGATTGATTGCGAAGATTAAGATGTCAGAGAGCGTGAATACGAGCCCCCAAAAAAAGCAGCGCCCCTTACCACCCGCGAGAGTCGATGTTCGACGAGGTGTCACCTCGACACGCGCGATGGCAAAGGCCCTGGCAAAAACGCTCGCCAAGAGCGTGTTTCGAAAAGTCACGCACTCCGCCTACACGGCCTCGCTCCTGGCGCCGCGCCAGGCTTTTTTAAAGCGGTTAAAGAATCCCGAACTCGCTTCTAACCTGAAACTCAAAGCCATACTGGCTCGTAACGCCAACACCGAATTTGGTAAAGACCACCGCTTTGAGCGAATTGATTCGATCGCCGAGTTTCAGTCGCGAGTTCCGATTCGGACTTTTGACGAACTCTCGCCTTATATCAGCCGCGCAGCGGATGGCCGCCCTGGTGTCTTGACCGAAGAAGACGTCGTGGCGTTTGAACGAACTAGTGGGTCGTCGAGTTTTTCCAAACTCATTCCCTACACCCGAGGTTTCCTGAACGAATTGGAGACCGCAACATCGGCTTGGCTTGGCGACGTGATCCTTCGTCATCCGCAGCTTCTTGGAAAACGCAGCTATTGGTCGATCTCTCCTGTGGTCCGTCGTGGCTCGCGCGCCACACACGGTGGAATCCCCATCGGCATGGAATCGGACCTGGAATACTTCAACCCAGTGATTCGCACCATGCTCTCAGCTCTGATGGTGAAACCGCGCATCGGTCTGGTCGCAACCGACGATCTGGAGACCCGCATGCGTGAATGGCGCCTCGAAACGGCTGCCGCACTGCTGGAAGCTAAGGACCTAGGCCTGATCTCCATTTGGTCGCCCACGTTTTTATTTCCGATCTTTGAAACCATCGACCGCGAATGGGATTCCGTCGTTCCATTGATTGAAAGTCGCAAACGTCGACTCGAACTCGATGCGATTCGCGAAACTATAGAACCCAGTGAAAACGAACAAGCCTTCTACTCTCGCGTGTGGCCCAATCTGTCGGTGTTAAGCTGCTGGACCGACGGTCCATCGCACGACCCCGCCATGCGACTAGAGGATCTCCTGCCGGTGCAAACCGAGGTCGAAGGCAAAGGCCTCCTTGCAACCGAAGGGGTGGTCACGATTCCGTTTTCAGGCTCACCAGATCCTGTGGTGGCCGTCGGTAGTCACTTCCTTGAGTTCCTCGACCTTGAGCAGCTGCAGGCACGTCCTCGCCTTCCACACGAATTGAAAACCGGCGGCCTCTACTCGCCGCTGTTAACAACCTCGGGCGGACTTTATCGGTACCACCTTCGCGACATGCTGTATTGCACGGGTCGGAATCGCAATACACCCACGCTTCGATTTCGTGGACGCATCGACAAAACGAGCGACCTCTGCGGTGAAAAACTCGACGCCGCCCAAGTGGAACGAGCGTTTGAGATCGCAGCCAGTATCACCGGCTTTCGACCCGACTTCTTTTTGCTCTCGCCGGAATTCGACGGACCGTTTCGTTACCGGGCCTTCCTCGAACTCGCCACCAAAAACGGCGAATCGCGCCCCCGCCACGAGGTGCAACGCTTCTTAGAGGCGTTCGAGCGAGCGCTGAAAGAAAACCCGCACTACGCCTACGCACTGGATCTCAAACAGCTCTCGCCCATCGAAGGCACTTTGATTGAGCGCGGAATTGAAACTTGGGAACGGCATATGTTGGCGCAAGGCCATCGCCTGGGGGATTTGAAACTCACCAAGCTTGATTCGAAATACAACTGGCGCGAGATCTTTGAGGCTGTCACGGTGACTCATCTCACCAGACGTGAGCCCTCAAACTAAGAAGCCCTAAAACTCCCAGGCTTGGTAGAGATCACCCTTGGCACCATGGTAGTGAAGCACCGAACCGGCATTCACTGTTACAAAACCAAATTGAGTGGTCTGCAGAGTTTCGATGAGTTCACGAGTTGGAATCTCGACAGGCGTCTTGCCATAACCCGTGGGCATACCGGCGGCACCCCAACAAAAAACTTTTCCCCAAACATCAACAGCACACGAGCTATGCGCACCAGAGCTGATCTGCTTGGCAGCCGCTAGGCGACTGACTTCAACTGGCCGAGATGAGTTGGTATTCGTGCCGTCGCCCAATTGACCATATCGGTTGTCGCCCCAGCACATGACCTTGCCAGAGTTCAAGCGCGCACAGGTGAAGCTCGTACCATAACCAGCCGAGACCTCAGCTGCATCATCAATTTCCGCCACTGGTACTGGCCGCCGACTGACTCTTGCCAAATCGTGTCCCACCTGCCCAAAGCCATTGTCACCCCAACACATGACCACGTTGCTCTTCAGGCGAACACACGCATGGTTTGAACCCACACTCAACTGAGTGGCGTTTGAAACTCCAAGCACTTGCTGTGGTTCGGAGTAATTTTTTGTCTCCGTGTCGACGCCGACAAGGCCGACCGAATTGTCACCCCAGCACCAAACCGTCCCGTCTTGCACCAAGGCACACGCCGTGTTCACAGCCGTCGCGATCTCGGCAACGTTCGCGAGTCCCGGAACTTCGCGCGCCTCCAGCCGAATGGCAGGCTGATCCGAACCCAGCTGTCCGAGATTGTTGCTGCCCCAGCACTTCACTTTTTTGTCAGCCATCAAGGCGCAGCCATAGTAGTGAGAATTGACGACTTTCACAGCTCCCGCAGATCCTTCGATTTCCACCGACTCAAAAGCTTTCGCCGGCGGCTTTGAAAAAAGACTGAAAAAGAAGTTCCCCGAACAGCGCACACTCTGCTCAGGCTCGACGACGGCACAGCTCATCGCACCCTCTCGACTCGAGTACGACGTCACGTGATACTTCGAATTCAAAACAGGTTTAGCCGCGAAACCGTCTTCCGAACTCGCCAGCGAACTCTCATGAACGTGATCAAGCGGCGGCGCACAGTTTTGATAAGCCAAGACCACCGAAAGCGCCAGCACAGCCAAACTTGCCGGTTTGTACCAGTTTGTTCCGCGCGGTTGGCCACGGCTTGGGCCGCGAGCGTTTTTCTCAGGAGCACCCGCGTTCACGGCCATATCGGCCTTTCCGCGGAGCCCGTCAATCGGGCCGAAGAGGCCGCCGTGCCGGTGACACCTTGACGGAGCTCCTCAAAGGATTCCGGACGTGGTTTGAAAACAAAACTTAAAAGGAAACCAACAAGTGCGCCACCAATGTGCGCGGTGTACGCCACACCAGAAAGCCCAGGCTGCGAAGCCACCCACCCACTGAGATCAGGCAGCACAAACCCCGGAATCAAAACCCACGCCGGAAGCCAAGCGACTCCGTAGTAACCACGCATTGGCAAAAGCCAATAGACAAATGGCAAACGGCGAGACGTATCACTTGCGGCCATCGCAATCAAACTCGACACGGCAGCGCTGGCTCCCACCATCGGTGATGCGGAAAGACCAGAAAGCAGCACATAGGCAAGTGCCCCACCCAAACCACCCGACCAAATCGTAACCGCTACGGCTTTCCAGCCACGTGTGTGTTCGATGAACGTGCCAAATAACAAGAGGAACAACATATTCCAGAAAAGATGAATCGCTCCCGAGTGTGTAATTTGATAGGTGATCCACTGAAACGGTCCCGAATGCCCAGCAGAGAGTCCCATGCGATACGAGGGATGGACTTCCTGAATGAGGTTGAGGCGTTCGATGGACTTTTGCCACCTGGCGATCATGATGTCGTCACCAGGAAGTTCCGCAGCCGGCTTGCGGCTCACGTTTTCCATAAAATCCGCACGACGAAGTGCCAAGTGTCCAAGTAACTGGCGAGCGTCCGAACTGCCTTTTAAACTTCTCTCCGAGAGGCTTTGTATGCCGGCCGGCTCACCTTCGAGCTTCATCGCGGCCGCAAACAAAACACCATTGGTCTCGATGAAGGTGTCGTCATCGAGAAGTGTTTCAATCGCTTGATCGGCGGCAAGATACGCAGGAAACGTCATGGCGAACATCCCTACGTTGATCGCAACCATGATCCAAGTTACTGGCGCACGGTGAAACCAAAGCAGTCCTCTCAAGAGAGGGAAGATCATCTGCGCCCTCCCGAGCGCCGAATCGCTTCGAGAATTTCAAGATCCGAAGAACGCAAGGCCTCCATCTTGCCTCGGCCGAGATCGCGAGACGACGGAACCAAACTGGCCGGCAGACGTGCTCGTTCGGAGGAGTCTAAAATTTCGGCGGCCAGTTTCTTTTTACCGGCACGCCAAGCGGCGACCGCGACACGATTGCGCAGTCCACGGTCGTTTTCAAATTCAAATCCGGAACCTAGCAACACACCGACTTCCGTTGCCGATCGCCAGTCTCCTCGCCGTGCCAGCGTCTCAAACAGCGCACGCCCCCAGTCACCGTATCGTCTCGCATTGGGCGACTGAAACCAACGTTCGCGAAGCTCCGAGATTTCGGCCTGAGCGGCACGGTCGCTTGCGGGTTTTCGACTCAACTCTTCAAGAAGTCGGATATTGGCTTCGGTGACAAACAAATCTGTTTGGTTTTCGGGGCGAGAGACCCTCGAAGCCAATTTACGTAAGAGGTCGACCCCCTTGTCGCGCTCGCTAGAACGCATCAGGCGTATCGACTCAAACAACTCTTTCCCGCGATCTTCCATCACGTGACTTGCGAGATTTGTCAGAAGGCTTGTCGTGCCACGTCCGGCACTGATTCGGCACTCCGCGTGTCTGGCGCTGGCCAACAAAAAGCTGGGTACCGAATAGTCACCACTGGCCTCATCCGCCGCATTCTGCATCATTTCGCAGGCTCGCATCGCATCGGCCGAACAAGGAGAGACGGACTTTTCTGACGCGAGGTCAAACAGCCCCTCTTCGTAGAGCTCGCGACTACAGAGCCACGATGTGACAACCACACGACTTCGCTGTGGAAGCGCATCGGCGCTCGCAAAGACGGTGGCCTTTGATTGCTCTTTTTGTCCTAAACGCCAAAGTGCACGCGCCCGGTATTCAACAAGCTTGGCACCGATCGCGAGATGGCGGCCTGGCTCACTGGCCAAACGAAGAATCAAATCCGGATCCGCCTTCATCTGAAAGAGTTCCCTAAGAACCAACAACCGATACCAGTCAGCCGCCTCAGTCCCCGAACGCGCTCGCCGAGAATCATGCGGTAGCATGGATCTGGCGAGGCCTTCTATTTTTTCCGTCAATGTGGAATCGTCCAAACGTTTGGACTCGGCTGTTTCGCTGAACTCATCTTCTTCTGCCGAGGCAAGAAACCGTCCTTCGTAGGACTCTGATAGCGAGCGGTACCATCCCACAAGGCGGCACGCCTCGGAGTCCGGCTCGAGATCACAAACCTTGGCAAAGTACTTTTCTGATTCTTCGGGATCTTGCTGAAAACGGGTCAAGCCCTTGGCAAGATAACCCAGCACACGGCCACCGTTGTTCCAAAGCGCATAGTCGGCCTCGGTTTCAAGGCAGCCCGTGTCGACATACCCCGCCGCAGACAAACTCAAAGCGACGTGAATTCTGGTCGGCGCACGATCGGGTCTTTCCCAAGTCGACTCGGCGGCCGAGACATCCTCGCAAAGCCGTGGAGCACTGGCGACTTCGTCCAAACGCGCACGTTCACGCAGCAAAACAAACTGCGACGTCAGCACCAGTGTCGCAAAAAACATCATCATCGATGTCATCATCGAACCCGCCGCAAGTTCTGTGAGCTTTGGCGGAGCCGACTGGCGCTTGGTGTTCACCGATCGCACTTCCGTGTCAGCGGCGCGATCATGAAGCGGACGTCGTCGTGGATTGCTATACACTCCAAAAAAGGGAGCTCCAAAGAAGAGCACACTTCCCCACCACGTCATCGCACGCAAAAACGCATTAAAGAGCCGCGGTTTCTCACCCGTCCAGACATCAATGACACGAAGACCGAAGATCGCGCGCCCCGGTGTCGTTCCCCAGATTCCAACAAAAAAGGTTTCCCAGATAACTCCGATAAAAATCGCGGCAATCAAACTTTGCAGAAGTGCGATGTCGGATTCGGCGATGCGGTCTAAGAGCCTAGCTTCGCCAACGGCCCGACGAAAAGGAGACATGGCAAGCGCCATCACCGGCGCAAGTAAGATGAAATCCGCAACGTGCGAAGCCATGCGATCCAAAGGAAGGGCGACGTGCGATTTGCCACGATTTTCCGAGCCGGATCGGCTGCGCGGCGACTCAAATGGATCGTGAATGACCATGAGTTCTTATCGGAATTCCCTAGCTAAAATTGAAAGACCAGGCCCCTTTGCGGGAAGCCTGGTCCTACGTCGCAATGGTCTTTCTTAAGACCCGCTGACTACTTAGCGGCAGCCGTTGTAGGCACGACCTTGAAGCCCAATAAACGGCCCTCATGATCCAGCTGAACATCGACCTTCGCGACAGGCATCGAGAAGCCGTTTACCAAATGGTACGACTGATGCTGACCGTTGTCGGTCTCCTCGCTCTTTACTCGAACGCTCTTTTCGAAGTTCACCGGCATCCACTCGCGATTTTTTTCCATGAAAGAGGCCGTAAATTGGATCGGATTCTGCTGACCAGATTCGGCGATCTGAATCTCAGAGACTTTCTGAGCTTCGTCCATACGCACGGCGTACTTACCTTCTAAAGTTTCGATCGTGAACTTTTCCAAAGCCGATGGCTTGCGGCCGACAGCCGTGATTTCGCTAAGAGTTTTACCTGCCATCTGTTTCACAAGCTCGTCTTCGCTCACCGAAGTCCCCGTCGGAACCGAGGCAATGCCGCGCGAAGGTCGGATCACTTCCGACGTTCCGCTCGAAGCCAGTTCACGCGACTGAATGACTTCTGGATCATGAAGAAGTTTGGAATTCGCCAATGTGACGACCGTTAGAATCGACAGCAGAGAAACTGGAATCGCGACTTTCGCTTGCTCGAGATCGAGGCGAACTTTTAGCGATTTCAACTTATCCATTGGATTGCGGTTCGGCAAACGCTCGGAAATGTCGATCACCTTACGTGGACCATTACCGTCGTTTTGATTATTAGATGTCATCGAACCCTCCTCCATCATTGTACCACTCGCAAGCTAACGAGCGGCCTCACACACACAAGCCAGTGCAACCGATGTTCCGAGATGAGCCACTTGGTCTCTCGTTTAATTCGTCCCTAGCCTGTGCCAGTGACGCTCAAATCGCGATGCGCTTTTTTGCTCGACAGCTGAACAGGAGATCGACACCAGCGTCTCACTTTGAGACGATTCGAAGCGTTCTTGTCGCTTCAAGTATCCAAGGATCTTTGGGTGATCTCCACGCCTTCAAACTGTCCGTCAGTATCTGATCGGGAGAAACTCCGAGACGCTCAAGCTCCTGGCCCTTTGCCGAGCGGTAGAGTGCGACAGGTATGGAGACTGTATAATCCGGACTAAGTGCCTGGATCTGAAACCACCTTGCCATCACGACGTGGCCCGCGGTTCGCCACCCCATCACATAAGAAAGTGGTCGTTCTTTGATGGCCTGAGCAAAGATCTCGGAAACCGAGGCCGTATGCTGGTCCACCACAACCACCACCGGCCCTTTAAAGCAGGCGGGTTGTGCAAAGGGTTTAAGTTCGATGGCGTTGTACTTTTCCAAAATCTCCAACTGAGGCTCGGCCGCGACATCATTGCGCATGACCATCGCGCTTTCGGCACTTTCATTACCAGCGGCCTCAGACGGAGGACTATCGCGATACAACCAACCGATCGGCTCGCGCCCGCAACTC
>CAKQVW010000100.1 GCA_934277865.1 uncultured Pseudobdellovibrionaceae bacterium
GAATTGAGTCGTTTGATGAGTGCTGCCACGCTTTACCTCTTGATCCCCGAAGCTCGAGAAGTACGCTAATACCATGATGAAGGCAAAGGGATGTTATTTGCGGAAGTTCGCGGTTTCGACTCTTTTCACGGCGCATGTGGTAGCCGCTCTCGCTTTGGCACCAGTGTGTGCAGGGGCGCAGGCGAGGGGACCTGCGGCCGCGTCGGGTTCCGAGAGTACGGACTCTGGCATTCGGTTCACATACGATCTCAGTGCCTCAACGGGATCCACAGGCAGTTCCAACTACACCGAGATCGCTATTGGTTTGAATTCCTACTTTGCCGACTGGTTTGTTTGGCGAAACGCGGGTTTCTCTCGAATGGGAACTGGCTATGACGGAACCTACGGTCTGGATACCTCGGCTCGTTTTCAGTTTGATTTGGGTGATCAGACATTGGGTCTGCACACGTTTGCGGGGCCTGGATACCGATTTGTTGTCACTCAGAACCAGGACACGGGTGTTTCCAATCGCACGGATTCGGCCCCTTTTGTGGAGGCGGGAGCCGTCTTGAGTCTTGGTGGACTTCGAATTGGGGCGGGCTTGAAGACGATTTTGAACAATGTCCTGGATAATACCAAACAAGACGAAACGCAGTACTTTCTGATCCTCTCTGGTGGCGGCCGGCTGTGAGAGTGAATTTGATCAGGCGGCAGATCGTCCGCGCCGAGATCGAGGGTGAGACGGCGCAATGGATGTGGGAGTTTGCAGTGTCCGGAGGTCCTAACCAGGAATCCGGAATGATTCTTTCGCTGCCAAAGCTCGACGAGTTTTTGCGAAAGCAGATCGAGGGCCTCGGCAAAGATTTTTTGATTCCATCGGCTCAGGCCTGGATGAGCGAGAAGGCCAGCCTGGCCGCGACCGAGCTTCTCAAAGAGGCCTTGGGAGAGTCTCCCAAGGTTGCTTGGCAGCGCCTCATATCCAGCACCACCGAACACTTCTATCAGTCATGATCAGGCAGTCATGATTAGGCAGTCATGATTAGGCAGTCATGAAAAGGTTGTCGATGGCCGGTTTGGCCATCGACGACACCCTAAAACGATTCGTCGAAGCTCACTTGGCCGGAAACTCCGACTTGGTAAGCCGAAACTCGGCGTTCGAAGAAGTTTGTGAGCTCCTGAACGTCTTGCAGTTCCATGAATTGGAATGGATTTTTTGATCCAAACTTTGGCGGAATGTTGAGAGTGATCATGCGTTGGTCGGCAATGAATTGCAGGTATTCACGCATGTCTTTTTGCGAGAGACCAGCAATGCCGCCGCCCAGGATGTCCTCGGCAAATTGCATTTCGCACTCGACTGCCTCTTCAAGCATCGCCACGACCATGTCTTTCATTTGATCGTTGAAGAGTTCGGGTTCTTCTTTGCGAGCTGTTTCGATGACCTTGAAGGCAAAGCTCATGTGACCGCTTTCGTCGCGGAACACCCAGTTGGTTCCAGAAGCCAAACCGTCAAGAAGCCCTTTTGAACGCAAGAAGTAAACGTATGCAAACGCAGCAAAGAAGAAGAGACCCTCTACGCATGTTGCAAAACAGATCAGATTCATCAGGAAGCGACGACGGTCTTGAATGGTCTCAAGTTTGTCGAGCTCGTTGATAGAATCCATCCACTTAAAGCAGAAGTCGGCTTTGCGTTTAAGGCTTGGGATGTTTTCAATGGCCGCGAACGATTTCGCCCGTTCGTCGTGATCTGGAATATAGGTGTCCAGCAACGTCAGGTAAAATTGAACGTGCAGGGCCTCTTCAAAAAGCTGGCGCGAAAGATACAGGCGAGCTTCCGGCGCGTTGACGTGTTTGTAGAGGTTCAAAACCAAGTTGTTGCCGACGATCGAGTCGCCCGTCGCAAAGAATGCAACCAAGCGGTTGATCAAATGGCGCTCAGCAGGTGTCAGCTTGTTGGCCAGATCATTCGTGTCTTTCGAGAAGTCTACTTCGTCGACCGTCCATGTGTTTTTGATCGCGTCTTTGTACATCTCGTAAAAGACCGGATACTTCATTGGACGAAGAGTTAGATTAAAACCAGGTGACAACAACATAACGCTCTCCTCAAACCTCTAAGAACCGAGCTCATCATGAGCTCGGTCGACAAATCTCAAATTCAATTACTTTACTTACTGACAAGCTTCGCAAGCTTCCGGATTTTCCAGCGAACAAGCGATCGCCTCGGAATCCGAGTAAACCTTTTTGTCGGCACCAGTCGCCGGGGCCGCCTGCGCTGGAGCCGAGGCCGAAGCCGAAGTCTCACCTGTGCTGCTGCCATTGGTGGCTGGTTCCATATCTTGGTTCACTGTGACTTTCGCGATCGAAGTAGCAGGACGTGAACGCAGGTAATACGTCGTCTTGATACCTTGTTTCCAAGCATACATGTACATCGACGAAAGTTTTCCGATCGTCGGGCTCTCCATGAAGAGATTCAGCGACGCACTCTGGTCGATGAACGCACCACGATCCGCACCCATTTCGATCAGCGCTTTCATTGGAAGTTCCCAAGCCGTGCGGTAAATTTCGCGAACTTCTGCAGGGATCTCTTGGATGGCTTGAATAGAACCTTCCGCCTTCTTGATTTCGTTGCGGATACGATCGTTCCAGAGGCCAAGGCCCTTGAGTTCGCCGATCAGGTACTTGTTCACTTGCAGGAATTCACCCGAGAGTGTTTCGCGTTTAAACAGGTTCGAAACCATGGGCTCGATCGACTCATACGAACCAACGATCGATGCGATGGTCGCCGTCGGCGCGATGGCGATGAGGAGCGAGTTGCGAAGTCCATGCTTCTTGATTCGCTCACGGAGTGCGTTCCAGCGCTCGGGGTTAGTTGGTGTGACACCCCAGAGGTCGAATTGCAGAATTCCATCAGCAGCCCGTGTCTCCTTGAAGGAGGCATGTGGTCCGAACTTCTCGGCAAGTTCACAGCTGGTTTCCAGCGCATGGAAGTAGATCTCTTCTTGGACACGTTTTGAAAGCTCGCGCGCTTCTTTCGAATCAAATGGAAGGCGCAGGCGGAAAAACGCGTCTTGAAGACCCATAACGCCAAGGCCGACGGGACGCCATTTGGCGTTCGACGAGGAAGCGGTTGCCGTCGGGTAGTAATTGATGTCGATCACGCGATCGAGAAACTTCACCGCTGTGCGAACAGTCTTCGTCAGCTTTTCAAAATCAAACGCGCCTTCTGTGATGTGACGTCCCAGGTTCACGGAACCCAGGTTACATACCGCGGTTTCCTTGTCTGAAGTCACTTCGAGAATCTCTGTGCAAAGATTCGAAAGGTGAATGACGTTGCCTGGCATCTTGGTCTGGTTCGACTTCGTGTTGGATGCGTCTTTGAATGTCATCCAGCCGTTTCCAGTCTGCGCCAAAGTTTTCATCATGCGAGCATAGAGATCGCGAGCTTTGACTTGGCGAGTGTGCAGACCTTTTTCCTCAGCTTCGAGGTAGGCTTTTTCGAAGTCTTTGCCGAAAAGATCCGTGAAGTGAGGAACAACCTTTGGGTCGAAGAGCGACCACATTTGGTCCGCTTCCACACGTGCCATAAAGAGATCTGGAACCCAGTTTGCGAGGTTCAAGTTGTGCGTGCGTTTAGCTTCGTCACCGGTGTTGTCGCGAAGTTCAAGGAACTCCTCGATGTCGGCGTGCCAAGATTCCAGATACACGCAACAAGCACCTTTTCGTTTTCCACCTTGGTTCACGGCCGCAACCGACGAATCAAGCGTTTTCAACCAAGGCACGATCCCGTTGGAGTGGCCGTTTGTGCCCTTGATCAGCGAGCCACGCGAACGGACGCGGTGGTAAGCGACGCCGATGCCACCCGCGAATTTCGAGAGAAGCGCGATGTCCGTGTACTTCGAATAGATGGAGCTAAGGTCATCTTGAGGTGAATCAAGAAGGTAACAGCTCGACATCTGCGGACGAAGTGTGCCCGAGTTAAAGAGCGTCGGTGTCGACGGCATGTAGTCGAGACGTGAAACGAGTTCGTAGAGCTCGATCGCCTCTTCTGCCGATTGCGCCAGACCGCAAGCAACACGCATGAAGAAGTATTGCGGAGTTTCGAAAACCGCACGGCTCTTTGGATCTTTCAAGAGGTAACGATCGTGAATCGTGCGCAGACCGAAGTATTCAAACAGTGAGTTGCGAGCCGGGTTGATCGAGGCTTCCAGTTTTTCGCGGTTTTTTGTGACAAATTCTTTCACGTTGGCCGCAATCAAACCTTTTGAGTGACCAAACTCGATCGATTCCATGAAGTTTCGCACGCCGAGCGAGACCACTTCTTCATCGATGTAAGTTGAAAGCAGGCGAGCCGCCAATTGCGAGTACTGAGGTTCTTCGCCGATCAAAAGCGACGCTGTTTGCACGCACAGATCGTCGAGTTCTTTTGTCGTCGCGCCGTCGTAGAGGCCGGAGATCGCACGAATGGCCACGCGATGAGGATCGACTTCGTTGAGTCCGCCGCAGAGACGAGTCACGCGGTCGACGATTTTCAGAACGTTGACGGGTTCAAGTCGGCCATCACGTTTTTTGACTCGCATCGAATGAGTTGCGACTCCTTGAGCAGTGGCTCCCGGCGCTGGAGAGGTGTTAGAGCGTTGCGTGTTAGTTGTGTCGATCGTCGCTTCCATGATGCGAACTCCTGTTCTCAAGTGAAGTGGTTCCTCTTTGGAACCGAGGCCATTAATCCGACGCTAATCGTGGGAGAATTTTTCTGTCAAAGAGGATTTAAGATAAATCCGGCGCCCCAATTTCGGAAATTTTGGACCTTAAAAACCGTGCACCTCGGTCCGGCCCTTAGCTCTGCCAAATTCCTTGAATTTGTGACTTTTCGCGTGGTTTCTTGCCCGGTTTTTTGGCGTAAACGCGGGTGCGTTAATGTCGGGCTCTTGACGCTCAAGGCGTCAAAGTCCTGCCGACAGTTTCAGCAGACAAAACTCCGACATCGGTCGAAAAAGGCTTGGTTGTGCCTGTTTGCGGGGCACTCCGCTATTTTTGGGGGTGTTCCCACTATGAGACATCACCAGCGGCCGCAAGGAAAACCGTATCGAATCGAGAAGGGGTGTCACGTCGCAAGTGAGGAGTGCCGATAGAGAAGCGTATGGGCGCACCGATCTTAAATCCGAATGGCACTAACATCACTGAGCACGCGCCCGATTGGGCGCAAGACTCGAGAAAATCCCGCGAGCTCCTGACGAAGTTTGCAATGGCGGGCAAGCTGTATGCGCTGCTTGATCCGTTTTTTGATGGCTTTGCTTTCGAGCCCAATCGCAAGCTTGAACTGCGCGACACGGATCCGCATTTTTATGAGATCATCGCGTGGGATCGGGTGACCTACGAGGCTCCAAGATTGGTGCAAGTTCCCTTGGAAGGACTTTCGGTTTTGATCGATGGACTTTCCACCGAACGCTGGGGTGTTTTTGTTGTCTCGCGATATTCGCTTTCCGAACTCTCACAGCACCTTCAGCGATTTGTGATCGCTCGAGGTCCCGATCAAAACCCGTACTTTCTGCGTTTTCACGATGCTTCGGTTCTCAGTGTCTTGCTCGAGACATGGAGCGAAGACGCTCGCGCAAAGTTTTTTGGTCCCATCGACATGTTTGGCCTTCCGGATCTCGAGGACATGCGAATTCGAATGATCGAGTCACCTCTGGGAGCACGTTCGCGAAAGCCGGTGCGACCGGAGGCTTGTCTGTTGGATCTGGAACGCCATCGCGATCGACCGTGGTCGCAGCTACGGCTTCCAGACGGTTTCCGATCTTGCCGGATTCTCGGCACTGATGTTTGAACTGGCCCCGAACTTCGATGAACATCCAAGCTTTCAGCGCGTCTTGCGTGATGGAAAGATTATGCCGGAGCTTAAGCTGCGGCGACTCTCGCAGACCATTTCCGAGAAGGACTGGCGAGAGGCCATGGGGCTCTATGATCGTCAAGCCTGGCAGATCTTGGAGAAGTCGTCTTCGCGTCGCCGCTGAGCGAGAGCTGACCCGAGGTCCACTTTTGTCGAACTAGTTGACGAGTCGACTGGACCTTTGAAAAAAAGCAAATCCCCAGCAGGAAGCGACTAAAATCGGGTAGAATCCGGGGCATGATCCCGCTGGCAAGTGCTTGCGCACGATTGAAATATTTGATGGCACTGACCGCGCACCTCGTGCTTTTGGCGCCGCCTTCGGCGCATGCGGGCGCTTCAAGCGTGGCGCGATGCGAGCGCGCCTTTTTGTCGACGTCATCTGAGCCTGTCGTGCTGCGCGATGCCGAGGCCGTGGCGACCGCGTTGATCTCGCGCTTAAGCGCGAACAACCGAAAAATTGAAAAAGTAGGTCCAAACTCCTTTCGGCCATATTCCGACACCGACCTCATGCTTTTTTTTCGAGCCGAAAACGCCCAGTCGATCGTCACGAATGGGTTTCTCAATATTCATCAGACGGGTTTTACCAATGGTGATTCGACGCCGACCTCGCGCGCGCAACTAGAAGACTTTCTGCTTGGGATGCCAATCGAACCTGGTGGATACGGTTCGAATGTTCGGCAGGTTCTCTTGCAAGAGGTGCAGGCGGGAAAACTTCAAGGGGCGCGAATCGCCGCAAGAAAGCGAGAACTCAATATGCAGAGTTCCTACAATCAGCTTCGTCCCAAGTCCGCCTACCTTGTGATTCGAGACCGGACGGTCGAAATAGGCAACACGGTGTTTCGCAATCAGTACGGCCACTATGGCGCAGTGTTGAAGGATTCGGTCAAACCGCGCTCCACCTGGACACCGACAGATAGCTTGGCCGCGTCACCGGACTCGCTATTTGTGTTCAACGATCGACCAGTCTCCGTTCGCGCTCACGGAGACAAGGATATCAAATACTATTTTGAAGGCCAAATCTGGGGCCCACTTGATGTGAGTCATGTGAAGTATTGGATTGTCCCCAAGGGAGCTAGCTTGGAGTCTGAAGCCTATCGGCTTTTGAAAGATACCGAAATTCCAATTCGTGAGTATGACTTGGTGACCGATAGGCAAGGGGGCTTTGAAACCCGACGCCCTGTCATTCTCGATTAGGCGGCAGGCGAGAACTTAAAAAATCAGTCATTTTGGGCCAAATTTCTCGCCTGGAGCGTGCGGCGATCACCGCGCCGACATGGCCGCCGCGCGCGATGTGGATTTCGTGTCGGCACCGAGTGTGTGTGCGTTCAATCGCCAGCGCGGAGTCCATCGGGACGATGTGATCGTCTTTTGCAATCAAGGAAAATATAGGTATCTCCAAGCGGCTTTCGCGATTCATCGAGTTTTCACGATAGAGCGGAATTAGAAGATCTTGAAAGAGTTGTGAGGGAAACGAAACTCCATCGTTGGACCAGATTTCCATCTGCAGCCATGACTCGCGAAAGTCGCGATCACCCATTCGCGAAAACAACTGTGCCCATCGCCTTGGCGTGAGCGATGGTCTTTGTAGTAGGAAACTCGCCTGCAGGGTTGACCACGGGATGAACTCAAAAACTCGGGCAAAAAGTTTGGGGTCCCACTCGGGAATTTGCGCCCATCTCGTCAGCAGAGCGTCGTTTTTGGTGTCGATCGGAGTTGTCAGGAGAATCAATCGGTCAAAATGACTGGGATGCTGCTCGACAAATTTGAGGGCGAGATTTCCACCGAGGCAGTGGCCAATCAATGAAAACGGCTGAGTCTCGGGGCTTTGTGAATATCCTCGGATCGAGTGAAGTGCGCGTGGCACACGGTCATTGAGAAGCTGGCTGAGGCCAAGATCACGTTCTCGATTTGTGGGGCGTCCCCAGTCAAGCAGCATCACTTCGAATCCCGCCTGCACGAGGTGACGAATCAGGCTGCGTCCACGCCCAAGATCCAAGACATAGGGGCGATTGATCAGCGAGGGGAAAATCACAACGGTGCCTCGTGCAGGCCGTTGCCAGGAGGTATAGTGTTTGACCTTCAGCGAGCCATCTTGGTGAATCACACGCGAAGGTGTCGCTTCGAACAAGGGAAGGCGTTTGGCAGGTTTGAGGCGAAGTCGCTCAAGTGTTTCCAGCAGCTTGACGGCGTTTGAAGGAGAATGAGGGGTGCGGCTCTTTAGTTCGTGAGTCCGGGCCCAGGTGTTGAGACTTGTGCCAAGCATCGCCAACACGTGAGGGTTGCGCGCGAACTTTTCAAAGGACCGATCGGCGCGATCGAGAAAAGAATGGAATTTCGTCCAACCAGGAGAGTCCTTCATCGAGCCTCTCAACGTTTCATGTGTAAACGCTTAGAGGCAAGCGAAGCGTGTTCGAGGAGAAAAATTGAAGTGTCAAATTGAGCTTCTGCTCTAGAGTGAAGACTCTGGTGATGAGCAATTCGCTTGGAATTTTTGTTCTCTTTTGCGTTCGCGGAATTCCGGTCGCAACATAGTGGCAATAGGGAGGAAGCATGGCAGCTACTGAAACAGCAAAAGAAAAGGCCACTCGCGCGACGTTCTTTGATTTTGGAGGTTACGACATGAAGGGATTCGAAGCGGCAACTCAGACTTGGAAAGAGCTGATGGGCACTCAGCTTCGTGCGACTCAGACAATCACCGAACAGACCGTCGCGCTTTCCAAAAAAGCGACTGACTACTGGACGGCACAAGCCGCTGAGGCGGTGAAGTTCCAGCAAGAAGCTATGCGTTTCACATTGGGATTTGCTGAAGATCTGCGAAAGCAGGCATTTGAAACTGCTGAACGTGCCTTGAAGTAACTTTCGCAGTTAAGTTTGCATGAATCCGTCTCATGCTGAGGCGGATTTTTCCGTTTTCTAGGATGCACGACTGGAGTCGAGTCTGGCTTGCGCCGATGAGTTATCAAATGGCGTACGATATCCCGTCCTGGTCGATTGAAGTGGCGCAAGCCCTCATGGCAAAAGTGAAAGCGAAAGATCCCGACACGTTTGATCACTGTGTTCGAGTTTCGCGCCTCTCGAAACTTCTGGCTCAGGCAGCTGGTCTCAATGAATTCGACATTCGTATCGTCGAGTACGCAGGCCTCTTTCACGATATCGGAAAAGTCGGAGTTCCCGATGAAATCCTCTTAAAACCCGCCAAACTGACCATGGAAGAATACGAAGTGATGAAGTCGCACCCCGAGCTTTCGGTGGAGTTGCTTCGGCCGCTGTCACACCTCGAATTTTACGCAAAAACGCTTCCTGGCGTGCAGTACCATCCTGAACGTTTTGATGGTCGCGGGT
>CAKQVW010000101.1 GCA_934277865.1 uncultured Pseudobdellovibrionaceae bacterium
TGAGAAGATGATCGCCACTCAGGCCAGTGACAACTTTGAACTGCAGGCGAGGTACTGGTTGTGGCGAAGCCTAGAAAAGCAAGATAACCCTCGCGCCAAGACAGAGGCCGATGAGATCGCCAAACGATTCCCGTTTAGCTACTACGGTCTTCGTGCAAGACTTGAAGCGGCTGGAGGGAAGATCGAATGGGGGCAGGTGAATCCCGTGGCCGTGCCGGCCAGCAAGATTCAAAATCGACTTTGGATCACGCAAGAAGAGAAGTTGAGCTTTGATCGGGCCACGGTCCTCGTGACAGCGGGGTGGTTTGAGGAAGCTCAGGCGGAGCTTCGCACCTTGCCGGATCCGGTGACGCCCGAAGAAAAAGCCGTGCGTGCAAGAATTTGGGCGGCGGCGAAGAATTACCTTCTGGCTTCGCGCCTGGCGAACGAGGCGTGGGATGCGAAGTTTGAACTTCGTCGTCCCGAGCTGATGGAAGCCGCCTGGCCGAAAGAGTTCAAAGATGTTTTTGAGGCGGCCGCCAAACAGAAAAATCTGAACTCTTTGCTGACGAGAAGTCTGACGAAACAAGAAAGTGGATATGCGGTTCGTGCGGTGTCGTCTTCGAATGCGTTGGGGCTGATGCAGATGATTCCGCCGACGGCACGCGAGATCGCCGATGACCTCAAGCTCGGGAAGATCAGTTTGCCCGACGACCTGTTTGATCCCAATCGCAATATTCAGATGGGAACTCACTATGTGGCGAAAATGCTGAATCAGTTCAAAGGGCATGTTCCGCTGGCGCTTGCGGCTTACAACGCGGGACCCACTCGTGTCGATCGTTGGATGAAGTCGCGGCCCAGTCTTGGCGGCCTCGAGTCGGTTCGATCGTCGGCTCCGGAGTTTGAGATTTGGGTGGATGAGTTTCCGTTCTCGGAAACGTCCTTCTACGTGAAGGCCATTCTGAGAAATTTCTTACTTTATCAGATCGTGGAAGACGGGGTGCTGGTGGCGCAAGAGCCGCTCTGGAAGGGCGCGACCGCGACCCCTAGACCATCGTCGAGCAGATAAATTGCGATTTGCCGAGACCTCAGGCAAGCGGCGGGCGTGTTTTCGTTGCGTATCGGGTGAGTGCCCGATACGGTGAAAGAACGTCATGAAGAATTCTGATTCCACGCGTCTAAATTCGATCGGTGTGACTTCGAAATCTCCACTTTCTGTGGCGGTGATCGCGGCACTTAGTTTTTCACTTTCCGCGTGCGCTTTGCGCCCCGTGCGGACCGAGGCCGGTGGTGTTGCCGGAACCGCGGTCAGGTCGGAATCGGTCCCCACGAGCGCCGCCGTCGCCACGTCGACCACATCCGAGTCGGATGCGGGGACAAGCAGCGATTTGGCGGATTCGGGTGCGGACCTTCTCGGGATCCCGCTCGAGGTCAATCGTCTGGTTCTGAAGTGGATTGACTACTTTCAGGGACCTGGTCGCCATCACATGGAAAGATACCTTTCTCGAAGCACACGATACGCTCCGATTATGAAAGAGATCCTTCGCAAAGAGGGACTGCCAGAGGATCTGATTTACATTGCCCTCATTGAATCGGGTTTTTCGTCGACGGCGCATAGCTCGGCCAATGCTGTAGGCTACTGGCAGTTTATTCGTGGTACCGGCAAGCAGTACCGACTTCGTATCGACTCGTTCGTTGATGAACGTCGTGACTTCGAACTCTCGACAGTTGCTGCAGCTGATTACTTCAAAGGACTCTACAATCTTTTTGGTGCGTGGTACCTGGCGATCGCTTCGTACAATGTCGGCGAGAATCGTGTAAAAGGTCTCGTCATGCGCAACAAGACTCGCGACTTCTGGAAACTTGCTCGCGAAAATCGCCTGCCTCAGGAAACGGTGAACTATGTTCCGAAGTTTCTGGCAGCTCGCCTGATTGCAAAAGAACCGGCGAAGTACGGCTTCACCGATGTCGAATACATGCCGCCGCTTTCGTTTGATACGGTGGCTTTTGAAGAGCCAATCGACATCCGTCGTCTAGCAAGTGAAATGAGTCTTGATTACGACGATCTTCGCGACTTGAACCCAGCCTACAAGCGTGGTGTTGCACCGATGCCGAAAAATGGCGGGAAGCTTGTGCTGCGTGTACCAAAGGGTCTTCAGGAAAAAGCGTTGGCAGCGGCGCCTGCGGCTCGGGCCAACTTGGCGACTCGCTATGTGGCGGAAGACGATTACGCCTATTACCGTGTTCGTCGCGGCGACACCATCAGTTCGATCGCAAGAAAGTTCAACGTCAGTCAGTCGCAGATCCTTCGGCTCAATCGCATGTCGGCTCGGTCGGTGTTGTCTGTTGGCAAGCGTCTCCGAGTTCCAAGCGAAAACGTCGCGACTCTGGGGCCAAGCAAATCTTCTCAGCTCGAGCGCTCTTCGAATCGTTCGCGTCAGCCTTCGAACACGGCCGAAGAGAAACGCAAGCCACAGTCGACGAATCAGTCGACGAAGATCGCGGCACGTGATCGTTCGGTATCAAAAGCGACGGAACGGGTGACTCAACGTGGAATTCAGGCCGCCAAAAAGCGCAATGCGCAAGCGTCTCGCCAGTTCCATGTCGTCAAACGTGGAGAGAATTTGGCGCTGATTGCGAAACGTTACGGTGTGTCGGTTCGCGAGCTAGCCTCTCACAACCGCATCAAAAAACAGTCGACCTTGTTTGTCGGCAAACGACTTGAGATTCCCAAGTTTTAGTCCGGTGTCTCATTTTGAGAGACATCTCTAATCAATTGTTAAAACCACAAGCGAAGCCTCTTGAACCGTGAGACGATTTGATCGTCGGGGAAGGTCAAGATGGGTTCTAATTATCGGACGGGTTTGGCCGCGATCGCGGTGGTTGTTTTTCTATTCACGAGTCAGCAAGCGGAAGCCACCAGCAAACGGCGGCATTTCGAGAATCGCCGAACGGCCGAGGAGTATGTTCATTCCCTGGTTCGAGCGCGCGAGTTTTTAAACGCCCTTGGCTTGACGGAGATCGTCGCCAACGGTGCGGCCCAGGACAAACTCAACTCGGAGTTTGTTTTTCTTCCGACAAAACTAGAGTCTCCAGGTCTCAAGTATGCGCTCGTGGATTCACGTCTGAAATTGAATCCGCAAGATGTCGGAAGAGTTCTCAAACATTCTAGTGGCAGTATCGGTGTGCAGCTTGCGACAGACTCTTTAAGCGGCCATCAGCAGATTGCCATTCATTTGGTCGGCTTTGAGGCTGGCGAAGTGGCATCGGCGTTGGCGAGCTATCAGGCCATGTATCTCTCCTCGGCGGTCACAAAATCCGCGGGAGGTCGTGCTCCAGCCTCGGAAGTCAGATCGGGAACCGGTGGTTCAAACGTGCAGTCGGTCGCCAGTGCTGACGATCGATCGGCGGCCGAGCAGGTGTGGAGCTCGTTTCGTGCGTGTGGCGGCGGTATCGTTCGCGGATTTAATCAGATCGTGTTGTATCCGGTGTACGCTCTCAACTCGGCTTGGGTTTATGTGTTTGGTGATGCTCTTGGTATCGGCAAAGTTGACGACGCTCAGTTTGCCAAGGATCCCGTACAAGCCGTTTTTGCGAGCGACAAAAAACGATACCGAAGCGCTTTCTCCCAAGGCTGGGAGGAGTACTGGTCGCGTGAAAAGAAGGCGGCCAATGCCGTCGTGGATGGGTTTCGTGAATACAAGACGATTCTCGCCAAGGGGTATCATGGATACGTGGGGATGAGTGCTGAAGAAAAGTCCGCTTTTAATTGCGCGCTAACATCTGGTCTCGGTACAGCGGCTTTGGCCAAGGTTGCAACTCAAGCGTCGGTCAAAGTGGCGCAAGCAAGTGCCGCGACTCAAGAAGTGGCGGTGGCGACGCAGGCAAGTCGTGTTGTGGAGGCTCCTGCTGGAGTGGCCGCTCGGCAGCGAGCCGCGACTCGCGAAGTTCCGCGTCAACCAGCAGAACCTCCGTCCATCAAAGGCCTCGAAGTGCGCGAGATCGCGAACTCTCCAGATGGGATCAATGTTCCACCCGACGACTTGATGAAGATATATGGCAAATTTGATCCGTCGAAAGTTAAACGTGCACCGGAACCGCCCAAGCCACCAGCAGGGGCTGTCGCAACAGGGAAACGTTATTCGGCAATACTGGATGTCGGAGACGGCAATAAAATGCCGGTTCAATTCGAAGTTCTGACGAGTCCAAGTCCTCGAGGCTTCGTGCAGATCCGCTATGAAAACCCGCTCCATCGTGGTCAATTGACGGAGCGTTCGATTCGCTGGGGAGAGCTAGAGGTTTCGCCGGGATTTCGTGAAATCAATCCCTAATTGTTCGAGGCCTTTTCTCTTCCACATGTTTTAGATCAATACTTAGGACAGCTCGAGACGAACGGCTCTAAGCCCCATCGCTGTGCAATCGTAGCGTGTGGATCTGAGACAAGTTTCTTGTTGAGAGCCAGATCGTGCAACTCAGCCAAAGACATTGGCCGCTGCGGACCTCCACCCGTCTGTCGGTTAACATCACACCATTGAATCACGCGCTCTTCCATTTCTGGAGTTCGGTTATGCGCAATAATGTGTTCAAGCATTTGCTTCGTCTCACTATTGTGGCGCTCGTAACCGGGAATGGAAACAAGGTCGTGGAGTTGATGGAAGTATTCGGTTAGACGTCTGTCACGAGTCGGGGTTGAGTATTCGTCATACTCGGCAGCTGTGAAACAGGGAGATTTCTGTTCTCTTGTCTGTTTGATCTGTTTGATTCGTGCGGCGAAGTAACCTCGGTTAATCGCTTCGCCACGATCCCATGACGAATAGCAAACAAGTAACAGCGAGCGACTAAGTCTTTCGTCGATGGTTTCGACGCGTGTCGCGAGTCGGCTCTGTACCCAATCATAGAACTTCAGGCCATTCTCACGAAGCTCATTCACCTTTTCGAATTGCTCGAGGCTGTAGTGAGGGAGTGCCGTTGGGATTTTGGAATACATCTGCGGCTGTTTGAATCGGCGGAACCCGTCGACATTTTTTTTATTTCTGATTTTGAGGTCACCAGGGATGTAGTTGGGGAAAGCTTCCACGCGTGTCATGACGCGAGCTTCCCGAGGGACTGTGGACGACTGAATTATGGTGATACCTCCGTCGGTCACGTCAATAACGGCATAAACATGCGTTCAAGTACATCGTTCCCGGAGTAACAGCCTCGCGGGAAATCTCTATAGGATAGGTATCGTCGGAGAGCGTTGTCGTATTCGTGATGTCCATCACGTTTTTCATGAAGGCACGGAAGCGCGCTCGCGGGTCTTGAATAGCGTCATACCGCGAGGTCTCATTTGAAAGAAACCCGCCTCCCGATCGGATGACAAACGGAAGTTAATTCTCGAAGGCGTAGATCATACGCATGCCGTAGACCGCGTCTGCACAGTCCGTTGAAACATTGGGATAGGCGCCAGTGCGCCAGAAAATTTCCGGATTAAATTTTGTTTTCACCCATTCTGCATAGGCATTTTCATCATGCTCGGTCCATTCATGGTCGTGTTGCCAGACAGCAGCCTGTCCGATGCTCAAGGTAAAAAAAAGTGAAGAGGCCGACGGCCATTGGTGCGGCTTTGCATTTTAAGAAGAGGTTTGAGAATTTCATGTGCGGAAAGGTCTCATATCCCGCACAGAAACTCTAGATGTCAAAAAAGTGAACAGTAGGAAGTTTACACTTCCTAGCAGGCGACATTTATTTATTGTTCGAGGCTTCTTAGCATCCACGCGGTTTTTTCGTGGATTTGCAGACGTTGTGTGAGTAGGTCGGCCGTTGTTTCGTCGGACGATTTTTCCGCCAGCGGGAAGATCGAGCGCGCTGTGCGAATCACAGACTCTTGCGCTTCGACCAGATTGCGAATCATCACTTGCGCCGAAGGAACGTCGGCATCTTCTTTGATCGTCGTGAGTTTCGCGTATTGGCTGTACGTGCCCGGAGCGGGAAATCCAAGCGCACGGATTCGCTCGGCAATGGCATCCACCGCAAGCGCGAGTTCATTGTATTGGCCTTCAAACATCAGGTGCAGAGTTTGAAACATCGGGCCTGTGACGTTCCAGTGATAGTTGTGCGTTTTCAGATAGAGTGTGTAGGTGTCGGCCAAGAGGCGCGACAGACCTTGGGCTAGCTCTTTGCGATCGGCTTCTGAGATTCCAATATTGATCGGTGTGTTTCCCATAAGTGTCCTCCTCGACAAGGGATAAGGCTTCATGGAAGAGAGTACTCGAACGAGTCGAAGACGTGAAATTGATAGTGCTAATTGTCACATCGAGATTTACGATGATTGAGGGCGTTATGCCCGGAGGGCCTATGAGCCGAAGCACTGCCTTGGGGTTTGTATCAAGTGCGTTATCTCTTCTGACGATCATCACATTTTCCGAGCTGTCATCAGCGCAAAAGAAAACGGAAGCTGCGTGGCGAACGCTCACGCTTGAGCGACTAAGCGAGCTTTCCGACACCTCCCAGCCGCTGTTTCGAGATACGACCACCGGAAAAACGATCGTGCTGCGATGTCAGGATGAGGGTTGGGGCACGGTGAGTCTTGAACGTGTGCGGGGACGTTTTGCTTTGGATCAGGAGCTGGGCTTAAAGACGTGGCCCGAAGTTGAAAAGGCATTGAAAGAGCAAAAAGAGGCGTACTTAAAAAGTAATCGCCTTCGTGCGCGTGAGATTTTTGTGATGGATGAAAGTGGTCCTAAACATCCTCGTGATGATCTGGCGTTTTTTGGTGATGCCGAGAAGGGGTTTCGCTTTAAGTTCGGTAAGTTTGATGAGTGCTCGAAGGTCGACACGGACTCGATGAAGTCGGGAGAAATCTGCCAAGTCGTTTTAGAAGTGAAGGATGGCGCAAAAAAATCGGGTGCCAGTGGTTTTGCTCGCTTCAAGTCGGTTTCGTGCAAAGCCAAGTCCGAAGTGCCGGCCTCTCCCGACGAGGCGGCAGCGAAAACATCAGGATCTGGATCCAATCCTAAAAAGCAGCAGGTGACGAGATAAAAAAACCCGCCGTGGGGCAGGCGGGGGAGAAGAAGCCGATCTCATGGCAGGTCCGAACGGCTCTTCTTTGGTGTTGAATCCTCCCAGATGATGCTCAAGCGCTTCTCGTCCTCTGGCAGACTGGCTGGCGTAGCGCGATACTTTTGGCAGGTGGGAATGTCCCGCGCCTTAGCCCCTTTAGCTTTGCGTCCCGCTCTTTCAAGCGGTTTGCCCTTAAGCAAAGGAAGGATTGTGGTTAGCTCTCGATAGGACCTCCTTGGTTCCTAAGTCCAACAAAAGCTTCTATGTCCTTTTAGACCCGCTACTCGGGTGGTGGATCGGCGACCCATCCGCTTGGCCTTGCTCTCACTGTGAACCCCCTTATGGTTGCCACCGAAACTCCCTTTTCAGTGCTTGAATCCAGGATAGCGCAGTGCTGCGCTGGGCCAAAGTCGAGTGGCTCGCTAGGTGCACAATAAGACAGTTTTCGAATTGAAGTGAGACGAGACAGTTCCGTAGAGGCGCACTGTGACGGAAGGTTTGTCGGAAAAACCAAATTTCCCTAGCGAAAATATCAAATCGAGACGACTTGCGAGAGCGGCGGCGCTTCGTTAGTCGTAGACGCTTGCAGCATCATTGCGAATCATGGTCTTTCGGCGCTCGGCCTCTTGTCGAATTTTCTTCGTTTGCGTTTCAAGATCATCGAGATAGCGCAGAATGTAGTCGCGAATTTCTGCCGGACGATTCATGCGCACTTGATTCTCTGGTATGAGCACAGAGAGCCTTGAACCATCGCGTGTGCCCGCAGGTGAAAGATCCACCTCGACGCGGCGATGACCAGGAAAGGATGGAGATTCCGGATTCACCAACATCAAATTTTTCAGATGTCGATCGCTTTGCGCGCTTTGAAATCGCATCCGCGCCGATTGAATGCCGGATTCGATTGAGTCGGCAAAGCCATTGATCTGACGGGCTTGGCCGTTGGCCGTGATGCGATACTCCGACATCTTCTCATTGTATGCTTTGGCTTGCTGACTGACGTCGACTTTCGAGTGAGCGGCTTGACGAAACGCTTCCCGCTCTCGACCGACACGTGCGCCGGTTTCTTTTAAGTTCAGCATGAAACCTTCAAGCTCATCAAAAGAGAAATAGCGATTGTAGATCCCGAGGTTTTCGCCGGTGAGAGTGCGAGAGCCGTAAGCGACAAGGGAACCGCGATAGACGGTGGGTTTTCCAGAGACCACATCATAGTAGGCTTTTAGATGGCGAAGCTCGTGGCGAAGGGCTTCTTCGCCGGAGCCTTTCAGTGACAACAGAGAATGCGGCGTGAGGCGAATGGTTGGGCCTGCGGCGGAGGCCGTGAAAGAGGCGTAAGCATCGGACGTGAGAGTTTCAACGGGGTCCATGATGACACGCAGTGGATTCACTTGTGCGGGAAAACCGGCTTCGGCTCGTCTGCCGGCATCCCACTTTTCGGTCCGAGCGAGCTCGCGACTTAAGCCATCTTTGGCAGTGCCGGCTGAAATCGTTAAGGCTTCTCGTTCGGGAAGCTCATACACGAACCCGTTTCGTTCGACCGTGCTTGCTGGAAGCCGAATTGTTTCGATCTTGTACCCTAGCTTCTCGAGATCCGCTTTCATCCTTGCATTGACTGCCTGCATGCTCTGGGCGGTTTCGGCACGGATGGTGTAGACGGGGATCTGTGTTTTGCCAGGACCTTTTTCAAAGTGTGAGGGCGCTTTTAAGTCGCGTGAAAGGGCTGCCGCTTTGGCGTCTTCAAAGGCTTTGATGACGGCCGACCGTGATTCCGCGCCGATCCGTGCGGCAAGCGGCACCGCCATCGCCGATTCTTTTCCCGCGACATTTGCGGCTTCGCGCGCGCGGTGAAACCATTTCACGTACTTCGTGGGGTCGATCACCATCAGTGCGCCGTAACAGAGAAGCTCGTTTTGTTTTTGTCGATTGAAGCAAGTGGCTTTGACGCCGGTTTCCTCGAGCGAGCGTTTGGCGACGATTCCCAAATTCGAAAGCACGCCGGGCGTGGCTTCGGCCAATTGAAAGATTTCATCCATGCGTTCTTGGCGGCCGAGCGTGCGTTCTCGCAGCCTCATGATTTCGGCCATCTTCATAGTTTGGATTTTTTCCGTGCTCGGAGGATTTGTGAGTCCCAACGTGGAGATCAAAAGTGTCTTGCAAGAGA
>CAKQVW010000102.1 GCA_934277865.1 uncultured Pseudobdellovibrionaceae bacterium
GATCACGTACTTGCCGTTTGTGATGAAGGCGTTGATTGCAACGATTCGTGAGTTCCCAATGTTCAATGCTTCGATCGACGATGCGGCTCAAGAGATCGTCTACAAGAAGTACTTCAACCTTGGCTTCGCGGCCGACACTCCGAACGGACTTTTGGTTCCAGTGATCAAGAACGCGGATCAAAAGACCATCATTCAGCTTTCGCGTGAGATCAACGATCTCGCAAAACGCGCACGCGATGGAAAGCTGGCATTGGACGAAATGAAAGGTGCGACGATCACCGTGACGAACATCGGTTCGGTCGGCGGTCAGTACGCGACTCCGATCATCAACCATCCGGAAGTTGCCATCTTCGGCATGTACAAGATCCAAGAAAAGCCAGTCATCAAGCGCGATGCGGCAGGCAACATGAGCCTCGATTCGATTCGCACGATGGGCTTCACAGTCACGGCGGATCACCGCCTCATTGACGGTGCGGTGGCTGCGAACTTCTTGAAGGCATTTATCGGTCGTATCGAAAATCCCGGCGTTTTGATGCTGGATATGATGTAGGCGCGCACCGTAGGGAGAATTGATATGGCAACTCAGAATTTTGATGTCGTTGTAGTTGGAGCTGGTCCTGGCGGTTACGTGTGCGCGATTCGTTCGGCGCAGATGGGTCTTAAAACAGCGATCATCGAACGTGAGTACATGGGTGGTGTTTGTTTGAACGTCGGTTGTATTCCATCGAAGGCGCTGATCACAGCGGGCCACTTCCTTCACAAAATGGAACATAATGCTTCGGACATGGGTCTCACTTTGCCAGGCAAAGTGAAGGTCGACATGAAGCAGATGCAAACTTGGAAGAAGTCAGTTTGCGACCGCATGGCGGGAGGAGTTGAGCAGCTTCTCAAGGGCAACACCGTCACCATCATTCGCGGCGAAGCGAGCTTCAAGTCGACGACCGAGCTGACAGTCAAATCGAAAACCGGAACCGAGTCCGTGACGGCGAAGAACTTCGTCATCGCGACGGGCTCGCGTCCAATTGAAATTCCAGGTTTTTCATTCGATGAAAAGAACGTGCTTTCGTCGACTGGCGGTTTGGCTCTCGACGAGCGTCTTGAATCGGCTGTGGTGATCGGCGGCGGTTACATCGGTCTTGAAATCGGTTCGATGCTTTCGAATTTCGGCACCAAAGTGACGGTTGTCGAAGCCAACAAAGGTCTGCTGGTTGGCCTTGCTGACGCGGAATGTGTTCAGGTTGTCGCGCGTAAGCTTAAGAAAAACGGCGTCGACGTGATGCTTGAGGCGAAGGCTAAGGGCTGGAAAAAAGCCGGTAAGGGCGTTGAAGTCACCGTTGAAGCTGGCGGCAAAGAGCAAGTGCTAAAGGCCGACAAAGTCTTGGTGACCGTTGGACGCCGTCCAAATAGCGATCAAGCGAACATCAAAGGTGTTGGGATCGCGGTGGACGAAAAGGGCTTCGTGAAAGTGAACGCTCAACGTCGCACCAATGTTCCGCACATTTTTGCCATTGGCGACATCGCCTGCCAGCCGATGTTGGCGCACAAAGCCTCGCACGAAGGTGTGATGGTTGCAGAAATCATCGCAGGCAAGAACCGCGCTTACGAAGTGAAGACGGTTCCGAGCGTGATCTTCGTTGATCCGGAAATCGCCGCGGCGGGTATGACTGAAGAAGAGGCGAAAGCCGCCGGATACACGGATCTTAAAATCGGTAAGTTCCCGTTTGCGGCCAACGGACGTGCGGTTTCGTTGATGGAAACAGATGGTTTTGTGAAGATCATCGCCGATGCAAAGACACACATCGTTCTTGGCGTGCACATCGTGGGACCAGAAGCATCGAACCTCATTTCGGAAGCGGCACTCGCCGTCGAAATGGGTGCTCGTCTTGAGGACCTCGCACTGACGATCCATCCTCATCCAACATTGGGTGAGACCATGATGGAAGCGGCGGAAGCGACTTTGGGCCACGCGATTCACATCATCCAAAAGCCATTGGGTGGTGCAAAAGCGGGAGCGGGACCACGCGCGCATGTTTGAGGTTCAACGATCGGAGCCGGCTTTGTTGAATGTCGAAGACTGGGGCCTCATTGCCTACAAGGAGGCCCTTTCTCGCCAGGAAGAGTACGTTGACCAAGTGGCTCGCGAGCTTCGGCGCGAGACGCTGGTGTTTTGTTCGCATCCGCCGGTGGTCACTCTGGGGCGCGGAACAAAAGAGGGCGACGTTTTTGGATGGACAGGCGAAACCTTTGAGGTGACTCGAGGAGGTCGTGCCACGTATCACGGCCCGAGTCAGATCGTGGCGTATCCGATACTGGACCTGAACTCGCGTGGGCGCGACTTGCATATTTATATGCGCGCGCTTGAGGGCGCTGTGCTGGCGACGCTCGACTCATTTGGAATTTCGTCGGAAGCCAATGCGCTGCAGGTCGAAGACGGCGCGACAGAAGCTTCGCCGGCGACCGGTGTATGGATCGGAAAACGCAAGATTGCCTCAATCGGGATCGCGGTTCGAAAGTGGATCTCGTTTCATGGATTGGCGTTGAATGTTGAGCACGATCCTGCGGCTTTTCAGGGAATGAAACCCTGTGGTTTTTCCCCGGGAAGCGTGATCTCGATGGAAGAAGTCCTCGGCGAAAGGCCGAGTCGAATCACGGTGCAAACGCGCCTCGAGCGAGAGCTGCGCCAGCGCCTTGAGCTGGGTCGCTCGGGTTGGGCTTGAGACAGGGGGCAAGACCTCTGTCCAAGTTCGACCTACGTCTCGATCCCCTAGCTATTTCACTGTAAAGATCAAAAATCCCGACGGTTTGTAAGAAACTGTCGGTATGCGTCTTTCGGTGATTCAATCCGTCTTGATTCTTATTTTTGCGACGATTTCGCCGCTGCTTCTCTCGTTCTCTGCTTTTGCTCAAGAAGACGGGCCAAAGCGAGATGTCTATGATCTGCCGACGCCCGTGGCGATCCAGGGTCGAACAAACAATATCGATGAGAGTCTTTCGCTGAACATCGGATACATTCCGACGGATTCGTTCAACCGTGGTTTCCCACTGACTTTGAATTACGCCTACTATTTTCGGCCGTTCATTGCTTGGGAGGTTCTAAGTTTCGGCTACAACTTTAACCGCGAAACTCAGCTGAAGCAGGATTTCAAAAATCTAGGTGTGGCCGTCCAGAATTTGGGATTTGGGGGAGTGATCGACTTTCCTCAGAACATCATCATGACGGGCGTCGTCTACACGCCGCTATATGGTAAGTCGTTGCTGTTCAACAAGTCGTTGATTCATAGCGAAACAAGTCTCTATCTCGGCGCGGGTTCTTTGGTGTTCAACAAGGTTGGCCACATTCCGGCGATTGCTCCAGGAATTCAGGGGCGATTTTTTCTCTCTCCGCGTTCGGCATTTCGCTATTACATCCGGCAGTTCTTTTTCAACGATTCCCAGCTTGGTCTAACGGGGATCACGGATATTGGGATCGGCTATGAATTCCAGTTCAATTTCTTTAGCCGGCGGAGTTCCGCCGCTGAAGACGAGTGAATGGCGAGGGTGAAACAATGGCCTCGCGTTTAAGTCGACTATTTCTTCTGCCAGCGGCAATTGTGTCGACTCTCCTTGGTGTGACGACCTCGACCTATTCGGTGAAATCCTTCGCGAGTTCTGCGACCGAGGGTGCAACATCAAATGCGCGGGCATTGAAGGCTATTAAGACACCGGGACCTGTTGTTCTTGATCCTGTGTTTGTCGAGCAGTTTCGAAATCTTATTCCATCAAAGAAAGACAAAGCGTGGGATCTGCAGATTCCATCGCGATCGGCAGTCGGCCCGGCGTTGGAGGAGCTTAAGCTTCTTGTGGCCGAGGCCTTGCTCGCGAAAGGCTACGCACTTTCGGCGCAGGTTGTGTATCTCGATGTGGCTCTCCGTTCGATGGGGACCTCGCAAGGAACTTGGGCGTTGTATGAGATGAACCGCTTGGCGGCTCAGCATGAAATCGATGAAGACTTGATGGAGTCATTTGCATTCGATTTCGACGGCGCGATTGACAATACGAATGAACGCGCGGAAGAGCGCGCAATGGTGGCCTATTTCCGTGCGCGAGCACTTGTGAGAAGGGGCTACGAAGATTGGGCGATTCAAGAGCTTGGGAAAGTATCAACTGATTCGCAGTGGCATGCAGATCGACTGTTTGAGCGTGCCGCTGAAGTGCTGGCTGACGGTCGGGCCGATGAAGCTGAAGCCATCTATGAGGAACTTTCCAAGCGAGAGAATGTTCGCAAGCCGACAAAAGAGTTTGCAGTATTAAATCGTGCGCGCCTTGTCTTCGAACGAGGCAATTACGACGAAGTCTTGGAAACCGTCAAATCGGCCGACCTGCCGCTTCGTGAACGAGCGCGAGCTTTGTTGGAGATGGCGTGGGCTCGATACTATCTGAAAGAGTACGGGAAAGCGCTTGGAGTTTTAAAGGTTATCGATTCCGCTTTCTTTCAAATGTTGCGTTCTCCAGAGTCCGATCTCTTGCGGATGGTTATTGAACGAGATCTTTGCCGCTACGATCTGATCAAAGAATCCGCTGCCGCTTTCCGAAGCCGCTATCAAGCGAGCTTCAAGCAGATTGAATCGCGTTTGAATCTTGAAGCTGATGAAAAGATCAAACAGTTGGCGCTGCAAGGTCGGAACTTGCAGAAGCGTGCGACGTTGATTCACCGGTTCCGAACGGAACTGAAGGATATGGAAGATGAGGATCTTCGCGCGGCCCCAGGGTTGCGAGAGGCCTTGATAAAGGGTCTGAAGATGGGTGCGTTTAAAACGGAGGCGTCGATTGCACGATCGCTTCCCAGAGAAGTGGAACGGGTGGCAAGCCATCTGATCGAACTTCGCGATCAGGTCAGTTTCCTTGAGTACGAGGCGTCGATTCGACCTTTGACGACGCTTCCGGTGGACGATGCTGACTACAAACCAATTGCGGCATCAAAAACATCGTTTGACCGGCTGTATTGGCCGGTCATTGACGAGTCGTGGTGGGATGAACTTGATAATTACGAAGTATTGATTCGTGCACGGTGTTCCGAGCCGATTCCACAGAACGTGCTGAGACCGCCGGCTCCCAAAAAGGCCGCTCCTCCGCCGATTGAGGAAGAGGAAGAAGAGGAGGAGGAGGACGAATGAAGCGTTGGACCTCTGCTCTATTGATTGGAACTGTTCTTGTTGTGAACCCAGCACGGTCTCAAGAACGGGAAGGCCCCGTGCTTTCTCCGAAGGTTACAACTGGGCTTCGAAGAAACTACAGTGCCAACGAAATTGGAGAGCTTGAGGCGCAGCTTCGTGCCACCGACAAAAAGATCGCTGTTACCACAGCAGAAATTAAGCGGGTCCGAGACACCGAGTTTCTGCCTGACCTCTATTTCTCCCAAGCAGATCTGTTTCTTCAGAAAAGCCGTCTGATGTACTTGATCAAGGTCAATAAGAACAAAGGTGTTCCGTTGACGGAGATGGACTTCACGGCTGAGAAGCGGCCAAAGCAAGAAGCCATCGATATTTATCAGAAGATCTACGCGTTTTTCCCAAAAAGTCGACTGCGCGATCGGGCCCTCTTCTTCAAAGCGCTTGAGCTACGCGACATCGGGCAGTCGGAAGCCATGATCAAAACATTTGGCCAGCTCAATCAAGAATTCCCCGGTTCACAGTACCTGCTTGAGGCCAATATCATTCTTGGAGACTACTTTCTCGAAGAGAAAAAAGACCTTGAAGGCGCCCTTGAGGCCTTCCGCCGCGTCATCGCCAAAGAGCTCTCGCCCTATACGCCTCTTGCGCACTATCGCATAGGTTGGGTGTTTATCAATCAGCAGAAGTACGCGGAAGCGGTGACGGCCTTTGAGGAGGCCGTTCGTACGCAAGGCTTAGTCAGCACAAATATCACGACAGAGCTTCCTGAACTTTATCGCAAGACGGATATTCGCCGTGAGGCCATTCTCTCGATGGCCGTGCCGTACGTGGAAATCTACGGCGACTATCGGGCCTCACTGAAAGAGGAACAGCAGGCGGCGGCGAAGTCTGGCGAACAGCCGGTCGCAACTTCGGCGGTGGCGCCGAAATCTTTGCCGCAAAAAACCTCCGCTTGGGTCCGTCCAGGGAAGAGTCCGTCTCCTATTCCGTCTCCTTCTGTATCGAGCGCTGCTTCCGTCCCTGCCAAGAAAGCGCTTGCGGTGGTTGTTCATCCGGTCGAGTATTTCCGAAAAATTTCGGATGGCCACCAAACCTATCGCCGTGTGCTTTCTCGAGTCGGCCGCCGGCTTGCGCTAAAAGAGATGTGGCGTGAAGTGGCAGATGTCTGGATTGAAGTTTTGGTTGCCTCCAGTGATCCCGAGCTGAAGTTTGAAGCGATCCAGCGTTGGAATGAAGCGATTAAAAAAACCAGTCAACCAACAGATCAAATTCGGTTTATTGAACATGCGGTCTTCACGGCACAAGAGGTTCGCGCTCGTGCTGTGGAACGCGGTGGAAAGTACAATCGCAAGGAAGCCAATCAGCTAAAGTTTTTGGAACTCGTCACAAGAGATATCGCAACTCGTATTCAGCAAACAGCTCGAACCAGAAATAGCAGAGAGGACTTTTCGAAGGCCGCTCAGGCTTATGAAATCTATCAAATCGGGTTTCCACAGAATCGGGACCTGGCAAAGATGTTGATCAATAAAGCGGAAAGCTTGTTCCGAGGCGAAGAATGGACAAGAGCGGGTCTTGAATTCGAAAATTTGGCGCGCACGATGAAGTCGAAAAAGCGTCAGTTTGAATTCCAGGAGTCGGCGATTCAGGCTTATGTAAATGCTTTGAAAGAGCCCGACAAGTTGACGTCTCTGGATTTGGTGCGATCGCGGCGAGGCGTGCGTGATGTCGGGACGGCCTGGGTTGTAAAGAACATGCGTCATCCGGCAGCGGCGTCGACGGCTTACAACATTGGACAAAGCTGGTACGAAGATCGACTTTTGCCTCAGGCGATTCAGTCATTCACGTTTTTCATCAAAAATTTCTCTCGCGATTCTCGAGTTCGCGATGCCATCTTTCTAATTATCAATGCGTACTCACAGTTGGATGACTTTAAGGGGTTGATTGCCGCGGCCAAGCAGTTAGAAAAAACGCGAGGTCTTTCGGCTGACGATCGGCAAGCGATTCGAGACCTCAGTCGGCGGGCTCAGCTCAAGGACCTGCAAATTGCGGCAGGGAACTTCGGATCAAAGGAATATGCGGAAAATTTGAAAAACCTCGCATCGAAATACTCAGACTCTTCGATGGGTTCGGCCGCGCTGTACGAAGCGTTCACGTCGCTTCGATCCAAGCGTGATCCCGAAATGTATGACGTCGGCGAAGCGCTCCTTGAAAAACACTCGGATTCGACCTTTACCAAAGAGGTCGTCAGTTCGATGGCGCAGATCGCGCTTCTCACGGCCGACTTTGAACGTGCGGCCCGTTACCTGTCGCGATTCTCGGATAAATATCCGACCGAAAAAGAATCGAAAGATTGGAAGAAAAGCGCTGCGCAAATTTATGAATGGATGGGGGACTTCAAAGAGTCCAAGCGTCTGTACTTCGCTCTGGGCGATATGGAAGCTGTGGCTCGTTCGGAGTATTTGGCCGGCGAATGGGTCCTTTTGGAGAAGTCCTCCGCTCGTATGAATTCGGATGTCGGTGCCTACTGGAATGCGTTGGCCCTGTGGCGACAGGGCCGACAAGCAGAAGCTTTGCCGAAACTGAAACAAATTGCATCGTCTGGAGATTTAGAACGATCGAGTCACGCGCGATTCCTCTTGGCTCAGCGAGCTCTTGAGAGTTTTCGGGCAATTCGCATGCGAGATGGAGCCGATCAGGCGGCTCTGCTCAATAAGATCAAGTCGTTTCAATCGCTGTCGGCAGAGCTGAACGGTATCGCCAAGCTAGGTGCTGGTCGGTGGACGATTGCGGCGCTCTATCTGCTTGGCCAGGCTAACTTTGAACTTGGAAAATTCATCGCAGATTCTCCGCTGCCGGCTGGGTTAAAACAAAACGAACAATCCATCTATCGCCGCGAGCTTGGAAAGCAGGCCAAACAGTATATCGATGGCGCAAACTCGGTTTTCTCTCAATGTATGGAGACGGCCGAGAGATTTGAGGTCTTTACACGCTACGTTCAGGGCTGCCAGGAAAAGGGGCGAAAGCTCGTGAAGGAAGAGGCCGACACGATTCAGGTCGGCAATCAGAAGAAGTTTTCACCGCCGAAGTCGGCAAGATCCCTGCGAACGAAGCTCTACGATACACCTCGTGATATCTCGGTATTAAAAGAGCTTGCGAATGCGTACATCCAAGATGGTCAGTACTGGGTTGCGATGACGATCTTCAATCGTATTCTCGAGATTGACGAGAAGAGTGCAGCAGCAATGGCGGGACTGGGATTAAGCCGCATGTACGTGAACGATCTCGATACAGCCGCTGACTGGTTAAAGAAAGCGATGAAGGCGGATGCATCAGACGCAGTCGCCGTGTGGAATCTTTCCGGACTCTACAATGAGTTTGGATTTAAGAAGAGAGTGAAGCAGCTTGAGAGCAAGCGACGTGCTGTGCCGAAGCCAAAGGTGCTTCACCCGATGGCACGAAAGCTTTAATTTTCTTTTTGCGGTTCAACGACGAAGTTGATCGAAGTCCAACCGGCCACAGTGCCGGCTGCCATGCCTCTTTTGATATAAAGCAGGGGAGTGTTTTCGTCGGCCTGAAGGTTCAATTTTCCATCAAAGGCCGCGGGGTCCTTCTGTTTGATCTGATTCTGCAGATTTTGAAGTGCCTGAATAATTTTTTGCTGATTTGGAGAGTCGTCCTCAATTTTTAACTGTCCACCATCTGGAGTGAGGGCATCTAAATAAAACGTACCCTTTGCAAAGGATAGAAGTGGCGCGGTTTCCATCATTTTGGATTCGCCAGCCTTTGGAAGGATGACACCCGGTTTCCCCATGAAAAACGGGTCGCCTGTCGCCGAGAAGTTCATCAGCAGGTAGATCACGAGAATCGAAAACATATCGATCATCGCTGTCAGTGGAAGCTCTCCAGCGAGGTTGCCCTTGTGATTGTCGGTTCGCCGTTGTCGCAATCCATGAAGATCATGCTTGGGTCGGATATGATACCCAGGCTTGATGATCTTTTCTGAATGTCCCCAGGAATC
>CAKQVW010000103.1 GCA_934277865.1 uncultured Pseudobdellovibrionaceae bacterium
CGAAGACACAAGTGACAGCGGAGGTGCTCAAGCGCCATCCATCACTTGAGTTGATCGGCTGCTTTTGCATTGGCACCGATCAGGTTGATCTCAAACGTGCAAACGCGATGGGGATTCCGGTCTTCAATGCACCTCACTCCAACACACGAAGTGTCGCCGAACTTGTGATCGCCGAGATCGTGGCGCTTTCGCGTCAGCTTGGTGATCGCAACACCAATGCCCACAAAGGAGTTTGGACAAAGTCGGCCGAAGGAGCGCACGAGGTGCGTGGCAAAACTCTTGGGATCGTGGGCTACGGACATATCGGCAGCCAGGTGAGTGTTTTGGCCGAGGCGTTTGGCATGAAGGTGCTTTTTTACGATGTCGTGAAGAAGCTTCCTCTTGGGAACTCACAATCTGTCAGCAAAATTTCTGACCTACTGAAGGCCTCAGACTTCGTCAGCCTTCATGTGCCGGACACCGTGCAAACGCGTGGCATGATTGGCACCAAAGAATTGCGCGCGATGAAAAAAGGCGCTGCACTTATCAATGCCAGCCGCGGAACCGTCGTGGACATTGAGGCCCTTGCCGATTCGATTCGTTCCGGTGCACTTTCTGGTGCCGCCATCGACGTCTTTCCGGAAGAGCCTGCCAGCAACAAACAAAAGTTCACAAGCCCGCTGCAGGGACTGCCAAATGTGATTCTCACACCTCACATTGGTGGAAGCACCTTGGAGGCACAAGAGGCCATAGGCCTTGAAGTGGCCGCCAGCTTTATTGCGTATTTGACCAAAGGTACCACGACCGGCGCTGTGAACTTCCCGATGATCGATTTGCCTCGTGTTCACGAGGGCACAAGCCGCATCATCAATGTTCACAAAAACGTTCCTGGTGTTCTTGGCGACATCAACTCGATCATCTCGGAACACGGGGCCAATATTCAGGCGCAGGGATTGGCGACGGACCAGACCGTTGGCTATTTGATTACGGATGTGTCGGGTTCAAAGAGCGAAGAACTGGTCAAAGAAATCTCGCAGTTGAAGACAAGTCTTCGCACGCGCTCACTTTTGATCTGAGAGCTTTTCTGACTGAGCTTCGACCTGGGCTTCGATAAGACGTTTGCGATGCTCGGTGATGGCGGTTTCAATTCGTCCGAGGGCCGCCACCAGCTTGTCGAGCTTTCGGTTTTGGCCTTCCGTGAGTTTGAGGTTCTCGCGCACGGCTTCGTCGCGAAAGGCTTCGACCAATCCGCTCGCGATGGCCAAAGGATTGGAAATGTCATGAAGGAACTCGCGACCTTCTTGGGCAAGTTCATAGAGGTTAAGGTCTGTGGCCGCTTTTTTGGGTGGTGAGGTGTCTGCCATGGAATTGATTCTCCCCTCTTCCGTCTCAAATTCAACCGTTCCAATATGAAAGGGTTGTTAAATTCTCTTCAGCACAAGTCCAGAAAATGCCGATAAGTATCTGATGCTCGAGCTTCTCGTCGTCGATGACGAACCAGAAATTCTAAACATTCTTGAAGCGGTTGCGACGGAACAACGTGTTCTCATCGACGGCGAAGCCCTCGACGTTCGCGTCACCAAAGCTGCGAATGGCCGTGAGGCTCTGGAGCTGATTCAGGCCCGCTGGTTTGATGCCGTACTTTCTGACATCAATATGCCAAAGATGAATGGCTTAGATCTCTTGGCGAATATTCGTGGACTCGGTAAAGAAGTCCCGCTGATTTTTCTGACGGCCTTTGGTGACAAAGAGCACGCGGTGCGGGCGTTGCGCCTGGGGTGTTACGACTTTCTCGATAAACCGTTTGATATGGACCGACTTCGGGACGTGCTCCATCGGGCACTGGAGAGCGGATTTCGCGGAAGAGAAATCGAACGCGAAGTCGAGTTGAGGTTAGCCAATCTGGCGTCGCTTCCAGCGGAACGCTATCGTCAATTACGCTTGGTGTTTCGTTCGATGATCTTGGTTGAAAAGTCGCGTGCCGAGAAGCAGAGCTCGTCGGCTGATGAGATTGGGACTCCGATCAATTCTCTACTAGGGCACGGTAAAAAGGCGCGTCGCGCGGCCTAAGACTTTTTTTTCGAGTCGGCTTGATTCAGCATAATTGCTCGCATGGCATTTCTGAGTTGCTCGTATCGGTCGGGCGGCATCGCCCCTGCATAACGAGCCATTTTCTTTTCGAACTCGATTTCGCTGATGCGCCGCCTGTAAGCCTTCACGAGTGCCCTCTTAACAGACTCACAAAGCATCTCTTGCTTCCAGGGCTTTTCGATCAAGTCAAAAACGCCCAGGCGCAAAGCGCGAATGGCGATGTTTTTGTCGGCGTGTCCGGAGATCAGAATCACCTTTGTCGACGGTTCCGTTTGATTCAATTGTTCGACGATTTCGAGGCCGTCCAACGCTGGCATGCGAATGTCGGAGATCACGACGTCAAAACGTGTGGACTTGATTTTTTTTAGCGCCGTGATGCCATTGTCGGCGGATTCCAGCAAAGGTTTGATCTTGAAGCCATCAATTTCAATTTCAATGTCGCAGAGCTGTTCGCTTACGATCTCGATGATATCGGGCTCGTCGTCGACAATCAGTATTCGAGGCTGTAGGTCTTCCGTCATCATCTACTCCCTAGAGCATCTTGCCCGGGTTCATGATTCCGTCTGGATCAAATACGGCTTTCAGTTTTTTCATGAGAGTGATTTCCGTCTTGCTTCGTGTGTGACTGAGATCCTCGCGCTTGACCAGGCCGACACCATGCTCGGCTGAGATCGAACCGCCCAGTCGAGAGATGATTTCGAACAGCTCGCGGTTGACGCCCTTGCAGCGCTTTAAGAACTCGTCTCGCGCCAGGCCGTCTGGTTTTAGAATGTTGATGTGCATGTTGCCATCACCAATGTGGCCAAACCACACCACGCGAAAATCTGGGTAACCGGATTTGAGTGCACGGTCGGTTTCAATGAGAAACTGAGGCACCTTGGAAACGACAACTGACACATCGTTTTTATACGGAGTAAAGACAGCCGTCGCTTCGGAAATGTCCTCACGTAGACGCCAGAACTCGCGCGCTTGCGTCTCGCTTTGTGCAATCGCGCCATCAAGGACCCAGCCCTCGGCCATGCAGGTCTCGAAGCTTTCCAAAATCGCCGCTTCCATGGAGGCATCTGTGTTTTCGACCTCGACTAGCAAGTAGTTGGGACATGCGGTGCCAAGTGGTTTGGGAAGGTGGGTGTGCTTCGTGACGGTTTCAAGTGCGATGTCAGAAAAGAATTCGAATGCTGTCAGCGGCAGCTTTGTTCGGAACTCACGATACACTTTCATCACGGCATCAAGGTCACTTAATCCCAAGATCATGACGGTGAGAGGCTTGGGAGGGGAGGTGAACTTGATCAGCGCTTCGATCACGAAACCGAGCGTGCCTTCGCTGCCGATGAAGAGGTGGCGAAGGTCATACCCCGTCGCATTTTTTATCAGGCCATTGTTGAGCTCCAGAATCTCGCCTTCGCCGGTCACGACGGTGAGTCCCATCACCCAATCGCGCGTCAGACCGTAGCGAAGTACTTTTACGCCACCGGCATTGGTGGCGATATTGCCGCCGATGTGGCTAGAGCCTCGAGCGGCGAAGTCCACCGGGTAGTAGGCATTTTTTGATTTTGCATATTCTTGAAGGGCTTCTGTGACGACCCCGGCTTGAACGCGGACCGTGCGGTCCGTTTCGTTGTACTCGAGAATCTGATTCATCTTTTCGAAGCTGACGACGACTTCGCCCTTCAGTGCGCATGCTCCTCCGCTGAGGCCGGTTCGACCACCCGATGGCACGAGTCCGATTTGGTGGGTGCGCGCCCACTTCACCAGCTGTGAGACTTCTTGTGCGTTCAGCGGAAAGACGACGGCGGAAGGTTGGATGTCGTAGTGCTTTGTCCAATCTCGGCCGTAGTGTGCCAATGAGGCGTCATCTGTCGCCAAACGGTCGGATGGAATGATCGAACTCAAATCTTTGAGAGCGTTTGTTGCCATGAGCCTAGATTAGGCCACCTTTTGCATGAAGCCAATCGCAACCCGGTCAAATCTCGCCCGAGCGGCTGTGTTATGGTTTATTGCGGCCCGAATTGGTCTCGTGAATCTCGCGGGCGAGTTCGGCTAGGTAAAGGTAGTCCGAGTCATTTTCCAAATCAGGAGTTTCGCCGTTGCCGCGGATTGCGGCGATGCGCCTGAGGACATTGAGTGCGGCTGGTACAGACTCTTCGGCCGAGGTCGAGCCATTTTCTACAAGGCGCTCCGCGACGGCTCCAATCTGCGAGACCTCAGGCAGGCCGTAGGTCTTTCCCGTTCCCTTCAGTTTATGAAACTCAGTTTCGACTTCCGAGTATTTGCGCTCTTGAAACAGCTTTTCGATCGCGTCGGCACGAGCGGGTAGGGCTTCGAGATAGGTTTTTCGCAGTTCTGCCAAGACGTCATGGATGCTCATCGTTGTCACCGCCTAGGACTAAGCCACTTTAGCGAGTTCGCTCTCGCGCCACTTCGGGAGCGTGAACCAGAAGCTCGAACCTTTGCCTATGGAACTCTCAACGCCAATCGAACCACCGTGCTCGGCGACCAACGCTTTGGCAATCGCAAGGCCAAGGCCCGTGCCTTTCACCAAGGGATTCGCGGCGGTTGCGCCCTGACGGAACTTTTCGAAGATCAATTGTTGGTCCTCGGGCGCAATCCCGGGGCCTTGATCTTGAACGCTGACCACCAGGTCGCCGGTCTTGGCACGGCTAATCGACACTCGAACCGCGCTGCCTTTGGGGCTGAACTTGATGGCGTTAGAGACGAGGTTGGTGAGGACCTGCTGCATGCGATCCCGGTCGATACTGACTTCGATCGATGGAATCGAGACCAACTCAAGGCGGACTTCCGCTCGCATCGCAAGTCCGGCTAGGCCCTCAAGGGTTTTTCCGCAGAACTCGTCCCACTGAACCCAGTCCAAGTTAAGCGGAAGTCCTCCGGATTCGATTTTTGCGAGATCCAGAAGATCGTTGATTAGACGGATGAGGCGATCGGTTTCGCCTTCGGCGATCTTGATTAAACGAAGTGAGCCAACATCAAGCTTGCCGACAACGCCTGTGGCCAGCAGTGAGAGTGAGCCCTTGATGGACGTCATCGGCGTTCTAAGTTCGTGACTGGCGATGGAAAGGAATTCGGACTTGGCTTGGTCTAGACGTTTGAGTTCGTCAGTGGTGTTGATGACCTTTTGTGCGAGCGAATTGAATGTTCGCTGCAAGTCGCCTAGTTCGGTTTCATCAGGTTGCGAGAACTGAAAACTGTAACGATCGACCAAGAAGTCGAGCATGCGACGTGACAAGCGGTTGATGGCGCGGAAGATGCGCGCATGAATCGTGAGTACAATCAAAAACAGACCAAGACCAAGAATGCCACTTGAGAGCATCATCAGCTTTTCAAAGCGCGCTTCGATCTCCGAGCGTTTGCCACGATTTCGATTGTAATGGTCCGCTTCGACCTTCAGTGCCCGGCGAATAGAGCGACGAAGCTCGGGACGGTTTTTGGTGGCGTAAGTCGTGACGGCGTTACCGAAGGCGCGGCGGCGATCAGCCTCTTGCAGGCGATCGCGTTCGACTTGCAGGCGGCGGAACGTGTCGTCGTGATAGGGGAGATCTTCGAGAAGCAAAAGCACCGAGCGTGTTTCCAGGGATTCGTTCATCGAACGATCGTAGGCCTCGATCTCGCGCCTGGTTTCGTAAGCTTGGTAGCCGGCAAAGCCTGAGCCGCCGATCACCACCGCCGTTAAAAGGTTAAGCTGGCCGCGAATGGTCAACCAGCCCCCTTGCTTGAACCGCTTAAGATGGCGTCGATGCGCTGGCAGATTTCTGTCGGTTCAAACGGTTTTGGAATGAACCCTGTTCCGAGGTTCAAAAATGCTTGCACGTCTTTTTCATCATTTTTTGCGCTGAGGAAGATGATCGGCGTTGTGACAACACCTGCCGATCGTATTTCGGCGGCTGCCTGAAGTCCGGATTTCAGCGGCATCATGCCATCAAGAATAATAAGATCAAATGCGCGACGGGTGGCGAGGCTGACGGCCTGAGCTCCATCGGAAACCAGTTCCACGGTGTGTCCACCAATCTTTTCCAGACTGATCTGAATCACGATGGAAACTGAGGGATCATCTTCAGCTAGGAGAATATGCATTACGCAGCCCTCGTGGATTTCTTCTGATTCGCGAGTTTCGCCTGGACGTATTGTCGGATCTTGAGCGTCGTTCTGTCGTCCAGCCCGTGAAAGGCCGCACGTATTTCGTACGTCCCTTCCACTGATCCAGGCGAGCAGCTTTTCACTTTGGCCTGAGGATTTGGAGTGCCAATTTTGTCAAAGAGCTCGGCGCCGAGTGTGATCACGGTGCCTTCCAGCAGTTTGTGATCGGAGTCGAGCAAGACGCCGCTTTCTGAAAGTCCGACGATCACCACGGCGGCTGAAAGTTTTGCGACTTCTTCGAGGGAAACTTCGCCAAAACGCGCGGCTCGGCGCGCGTTTTCGCTGTGAGAGATCAGCTCTTGAACTTTTTGAATAAAGCGTTCGGGATCGATTGGCTTGACGATGTAGTCCTGAGCGCCGACTGCCACCGCTCGCTCGACGTCGCGTTTTTCGCGTCGCCCTGTGATCATGGCAATGGGAATCAGATAGTAGCTGGGAATCGCCTTGATCGACTTGATCAGTTCGTACCCTGAGTGAGGTTTCATGTTGGCGTCGGTGATGATGACATCAAACTCACGCTTCTGCGCTTGTTCGAGCGCTTCCATCGCGCTTGTGCAAGTCACAACCTCGGCCCCAATGTGGCCAAGTAGCTTGCTTGCGACGGCTAGAAAATCGTGATCGTCATCGACGAGTAGAATCAATGCCATAAACTTTGAAAAACCTCTCACTTGGTTTTCGGAAAACCTGAGGGGTTTCAAGAGTCCTGATGGCGTATTCCCAGAGCGAGAAAGATGGGGCAGATGCGCCAAGCGCCAGTTGCGAGCACCAAAAGCCCGACCCAAGTCCAGCCGGGACCGCCCGCGACAGCCCAGGCGGTGAGCAGCGTGCCTAAAATGAGGCGTAAAATTTGACCGGACTTCGACACATTGCACTTCATGACGTCGTTCCAAGGTAGCCGAACGCCATAGGTCTGGGCAAGATGAAGGTCATGACAAATACCGCTCGCGCAATCCCTACACAGATGACGTCTCAACTTGGCATTCAATTTCCGATCATCGGGGCTCCGATGTTTTTGGTCTCCAACGTCGACATGGTGGTGGGGATTTCCGAGGCTGGCGCCATCGGCACGTTTCCAGCTTTGAACTATCGGCCGATCGAAAAATATCGCGAAGCCTTGGCCGAAATGAAGAAGCGAACGAAAAAGCCGATTGGCGTGAACGTGATCGTGAACAAGTCCAACACGCGTCAACCTGAGGATGTAAAGGCGGCACTGGATGCGGGGGTTGAGCTTTTTATCACCTCGCTTGGCAGCCCGGCTCACGTGATTCGTGATGCTCATAAAAACGGTGCGAAGGTTTATTGTGATGTCACCAATCTCGAACATGCCAAGAAAGTAGCGGACCTTGGAGCGGACGGTCTTGTGGCTGTCGGGACCGGAGCCGGTGGTCATGCGGGCCCGATCTCACCACTGGTCTTGGTTCCTTGGCTGGCGCGCGAAATGAAAATTCCGGTGATTCTGGCCGGAGGTGTGGCGCATGGTTCACAAATTTTGGCGGCTCTTGCGCTAGGCGCAAGCGGCGTTCACGTCGGCACACGTTTTATTGCCAGCCGGGAAGCGGGAGTCGATCAGAGTTACAAGGACGCCGTGGTGAAGGCGTCGCCGGAAGACATCGTCATGACGACTCGGGTTTCCGGAACGCCTGCCGCCGTCATCAATACCGACTACGTCAAAAAAATCGGGACCGACCTTCCGCTGGCGCTGAAGATTTTGAAAGACCATCCGCTCACCAAGAAGTATGCGGTTCCGCTGATCCATTATCTTGGCATGAAGTCCCTCGAAGGTGCGGCTGGTGTCGGCGGTGAAAAACCGTCTTGGAAGACCGTGTGGAGCGCTGGTCAGTCGGTGGGGCTTGTTGATGAAATCCTGGATTGCCGCCAAATCGTCGAAAAGCTGGTGCGCGAATATCACGAGGCACAAGCCGCCCTCCCAAAAGTTTAGCTAGGCAGATTTTTGGCGCGAATTTGGGGCGTTTTTTGGAAGGGGCAGGCTCGGTTTTGGCACCCGGGCGGCCACCGTTTTCAATATACGCGAGTTCGCGGTTCATAGTATCTGGCACGTCTTTGCAAGTCACCATCGCACGATGGGATTCAAAAAAGTCTTCGGTACAAGTTTGAGTGTGTGTTTACTGGTCGCCCTCCTTGCGTCGCAGGTGCAGGCGCAGACAGGGTCACAGACCCCGTCGCAGTTACAAACTCGTGGCCTTTCTGAAGAGCCTCGCACACTGACGCAGCTTGCGGGCGTTGTGCAAACGCCGGTCGCGCAAATGTCCTCGGGACAGAAGTCGAAATATCTGGGCGTGAATCTGCTGCGCCTTGTGAGTTTCTGTTCAGTGAGTTCCATCACCTTGGCGGCGACAGCTGTCGGAGAAACGATTCCGATGCTCTCGGCGTTGACGGGGCTGGCGGTCGATTTGAGTTTGGACAACGGTGAGATGGGTTCCAAGCGTGAGTTTGATCTCTACCGCGAAAAGGACGCGCTTCACCAAGTCGGTGGCGGTGCTGTTTCGTTTGTGACGGATGTCGTGAAAATCGCCAATCACTTTCTAACTGACAACGATGGTGAAAGCCTGGCTCAGGCCGCGCAGATGAAAAACTCGAAGGCGGGGTACGCGGCCACAGCGACGCTGGCAAAACGCTTCTACGGAGAAGAAGGCAAAGGTGAGTGCGGAAAAGCGGGGCGTGCTGTCGTCGACGTTCTAGGTGCCCTGTAAGTGGCCGGGTGGCGAAAACTCTGGGCTCTTGGCGCCCGCTTGCGGGCGCCAATCGCTCGGGGCGCTTACTTCACTAGCGGTTGGAGTTCGCCGCTTTCAAACATCTCCATCAAGATGTCGCTGCCGCCGACGAGTTCCTTGTTCACATAAAGCTGAGGAATGGTCGGCCAGTTGCCGTAGGCCTTGATACCTTCGCGAATTTCAGGATCTTGAAGAA
>CAKQVW010000104.1 GCA_934277865.1 uncultured Pseudobdellovibrionaceae bacterium
AGGGCACGGAAAGATCGGGGGTGTCGTGGCGGCCTCCGGCCGCCACTGCTTTCCGTGCAGGGCACGGAAAGATCGGGTGTCGTGATGACCGCCGGCCGTCAGCCTGGGGGCCAGTTCATTGGGCGGCCGCCCAGGATGTGAAAGTGCAAATGATAGACGGTTTGGCCGCCATGCTGATTGGTGTTGGCGACGACTCGAAATCCGTCTTCCGCAAGGCCGAGGTCTTTGGCGATTTTGCTGGCAGTGACCATCAGATGTCCGAGAAGGCTTGAATCAGCAGCCGTCACCTCAGCCATCGAGCGAATTGGTTTTTTCGGAATCAACAACACATGCACGGGAGCTTGTGGCTGGATGTCGTGGAACGCCAGGCAGTGTTCGTCTTCATGAACAATTTTCGCCGGGATTTCTTTGGCGATGATCTTGCTGAAAATCGTGGGGTTTGATGGGGGCGTATTCGATTTGGTCATGCGAGAAATCTAACGAGCGCTGCTACCAGTTGTCGAGATTGGAGACCGATGCCATGCGGCGCAAGCTCTTCTGCAGGGATTGCAGGCGAGGATCGGGTTTGGATCGCATCGACTTTGTCATGAGGGAGAGCGATTCTAGGCGGGCGACCTGTTGAGTCGCCTGAACCTTGAGTTCGTCGAGATGGCGAGAGGGTTGTGCGGCGGCCCAGTCCATCCACACGTCCACGCGGTGAATTTCGATATCCAGAGCTGTCTGCGTGAGGCGCTCGACATCGACATTGAGAGCGCGCGCGAAGGCGCGAGTTTTGAGGCTCGCATGTTCGTTCTCGCGCTGTTTGGTGTCTGCGAAATCTTTGATTTGGCGAAGTTCTGTCTCTAGCCAGGGCAATTCTTGATTCCAGAAGAGTGTCAGCTCGTCTTCGTCCGAGTTGTGAATCGCATGGATGGCGACGTGAGAACGACGATCTGCCTCGAGTAGAGTTGCGCGAAGGCGGTGCACGCGTTCGCCGACGGTGAGTAGGCGCGTGAGTTCACGGATGTCTTGCAGGACGGAGAGATCTGGAAGCTTGTATTCGGGGAGGCCGCCGGATTGCGCGAACCAGAGTTGGCGTTCGGCCTCGGAGATGAGCGTCAGCAATCGGCTCTTGGTGTGTCTCATGTCGTTGGCAAGCTGGATGTCGACTTTGGAGGCTTCAACCCAAGGAGCATCGGACTTTTGTGATTCGAATTGATGTGAGGAATTGACGATGGCCTGCTGAATTTTAAGAGCGAGGTCTTTGCGCTCGGAGTTGACCTCCGTCGTCCATACGTCGCGGTGGAACTCTTTCGGACTCGTAAGTAAGTGCCAGCTAAGGCCCATGACCCCCAATAAGATGAGAAGCCCTGCCCGCGTGACGGAATGATTGACCGGGTTACGGGTCCAGCGAGGAAAGGAGTGGCGAAACATTTGATAATTTTCGCAGCTTTTGAGCGGCGACGGGGAATCTTTGGAGGATTTGTCTCACGGTGAGACGGTCATCGCCTCGCTTGAGACAATTTTCGGGAGACTGATGAAGGTGACGATTCGTTCTCCGACTTTTCCTACACCGATGAAATAGGCACGATCCGAACCCTGTGCGACATTGGGCCGCCTTTCGAGTGTGGAAATGTCGGTCACGATGACGGAATGAACTTTGTCGACGATCGCCGCAAGTGGTCCGGACGAGGTCTCGAAAACGAGCTGACAGAGTGACTGCGACTTTTCGGTGATTCCTAAACGTTCGCGAAGATCAATGACGCCAATGATTTCTCCACGGATGTTGATCACGCCTTTGAAATAGGGAGCCATGTTGGGAATCGGTTTTGGTGCTTGAGTTTCGATCACTTCACGAACTTCAAGAAGTGACGTCGCAAATAGCTCATCTCCCATCTGAAAGACGATGTACTTGTCTGATGAGTCGTCAGGATTAGTTGGATTGCCCATCTTTTAAGTCTCCCTAGTTCGAAGTGAAATAACGTCGTGCCATCTCGGAAAGTTTGAGGATGATGCACGGTTCGCCGTCTGAAAGAATCGTGGTTCCACTATAAAATGTCACAGGACTCAAGTGCCCAAGCAAGGGGCGCACAAATACTTGCTGCTGGCCGACGACCGCATCGAAGGCGAGTCCAAGGAGGTCATCGTGATGGCGCACTATGAGACAGGGACGTGGTTGCTCGATCAGGGGAGCATCGTTAACACGAAACTCTCTTGGTCCGTTGGGTTGCGCACGAATTGGTGCTTTGAGAAATGAGTCAACTTCTGCAAGTGGTATGATTCGGCCACGCAGGTCGAAGACTTGTTCAAAGTCGCCGTCGACCGAGCTGGGAGGGAAGTCGCGAAGGTCGACGACTTCGACTATGTCACGATTTGGAACCGCATAGAGTCCACCGACGGTGCGCACCACAATCGCGTCGATAATTGAGAGATTGGTGGGTAGCGAGATGTGCATGCGGGTGCCTTTGCCAACCACGCTTTGGATTTCAATTTGGCCGGCAAGGCGTTGGACTTCTGCTGCGACGACGTCCATGCCGACGCCTCGTCCGCTGAGTTCCGTGACCTTTTCGGCCGTTGAGAGGCCTGGCAAAAAGATCAGCTGAAGTTTGCCGTTTGTCGTGAGTTCCTGGCCTGGATCGATAAGGCCTTTTTCGACCGCCTTTTTGTAGACGCGGTCACCATCGATGCCTTTACCGTCATCTTCGAAGACGATGCTGACGCCCGTGCTGGTATTCTCGGCCATGAGTTTGATTAAGCCAGTGACATTTTTGCCGCCGGCACGCCGAGACTCGATATCTTCGATACCGTGGTCGATCGCGTTGCGTGCGATATGAATCAGCGGTTCAACCATGCTTTCGACAATGAGTTTGTCGAGCGTGACGTCTTGCCCGTAGCGCTCGACCTTCACTTGCTTTCCGAGCTTCATAGCTGTGTCGCGAACCATGCGCTCGATTTTCTGAAAGAGGCCTTCGACGGGGATCATGCGGACGTCCAGTGTGGCATCTTGAAGGTCTTGGACGAGTTTCGAGTTGAGGTCGATGATCGTCCGACTGGCTCGGGATTCGAGTGTGTTCTCAACAGCGGCTCGGGCAAGTATTGATTGATTCAGCGAGATTTCACCAACCAGCTGAATCAAACGGTCGATCTTGCTGGCATTCACGCGCACGGTTTCATCGGTTTTTGTCGGTTCGCGACGTGAAGCTTCGGCGGCGGGCGCTGATGGAACATCGGATTCGCCTCCATTTTCAGGGGGCGCCGAACTGTGAGCTGGCCGATCTTCCGAATTTGAAGTGAGAAGATCCGAGGGAAGGTCGCCGACGAGAACCTTGAGCGCGGTCTCGATTGACTCCGAGGAGATTTCTCTCTCAGTGAGTGGGTCGTCTTTCAGTCTCAAAATCCAACGGCGAATCTCTCGCTCGACTTCAAGAAGCGTAGCTACGACTTCGTTGAAGTCCACTCCTGTCGCTCCGTAGCTATCTTTGATTCTTAAGAGATAGTCTTCGATGACATGTATTTTGTTGTGAAGATTGTCGAATCCGGCAAGTCCGGCGCTACCCTTTAAATTGTGAGCGCATCTCATTAGGACAGCGAATGTATCGGCGCCGTCCGTAGGCTTTAAGTCGAAACAGAATTTTTCCCACTGGCCTAGGACATCAAAAGCGTCTTCAATGAAGACGCTCAGTGTTTCGGCATCTATCAAATTGTTTGCCACCAGAGTAGTTTATCAAAATGAGTCGTTGGCGCCAGGCCTTGATAAGAGAGACCTCGGAAGCTCGACCAAAAGCGAGTTAAGTGCGTCGTTTACACTTGGTTTTTTTTAAAGTTAGAATATGAGAGTCTCAGAATTTGCATTTCGACTACGTAGCTCACCAAGGAATAGAATGTCTATCCAATCGAAGACCGTTCTTATTGTCGATGACATGCGCATGACCCGCATGAAACTCCGAAAAATCTGCACCGAACTCGGTATTAAGAATATTAGTGAAGCTATCGATGGCGCGCAGGCTCTGGAGATACTTGGTCAGTCGAAGCCTGACCTTATTTTGTCGGACTGGAATATGCCAAATATTTCTGGAATCGAGCTGATCCAGAAAATCCGTGAAACTCCTGAATACTCCAGCATCCCGGTGATCTTCATTACGGCAGAGGCCGAAAAGAATTCGATCATTAAGTCGCTTCAGTTTGGAGTAGCAGACTATATTTTGAAGCCGTTCAATGACGAAAGCGTGAAGTCGAAAATTTGCTCGGCGCTGAATAAAGAAGCGATAAAGTGACGGGGCTTATGGACACAAAAGTGAACGTCATCGGCAGCAAGACGGTTCAGGGCGTACACTACATCAAGTTTCCTGTGGAGGTGACTGATGCTGTGATCCCGAAGTTAATTGAGGACTTTCGTGAATGGTCCAAAATGGAAGTCCAGGTTCACATCTTGGATTTTGGGCGTTTGCAAACTGCGCCCGAAGATTTTTATCGGGCACTTCAAGGATTTGAAGTTCTATTGAAACTAAGAAACATGAAGATGCTCTCGATAAATGTTCCCGATGTGGTGAATAACGCGATCGAAGAGTTGCGCCTCGAGTCGACGTTCAATCGCCTGCAGGAAGAGGAAAGGGCGAGCCCGAAAAAGAAGTGGATGACACAGGGAAGCATGAAGAAGATGCTTTTTAAGCACCTTGTGCAGGCGGCTCATCGATCGGTTGAAGTGACCTTGCATTCCACTGTGTCTTGTGACGAAAACTATCTGACCAAAGTCGAGCAGATTCCCTACGACAAGGTCGATTTGATTTGTGTGATTTCGGCAAACAACGAATTCTTAAAAGCCGACTTTCGACTCTTGTCTTCGTTCAAAGTCCTGGATCGTTTTGCGCAGACCATGTTAGGCCGCGATGTCGCAGTGGACGATGAAATGCGCGAGAGTATGGCGTCTGAGCTGCTGAACATGATCTACACCCAAGCGAAATCGGTCCTCAACGACGAAGAAGAGTTTCGGCTTCCGGGAGCGATCCCGAAAGTGATTCGCAAGCCGGGCTTTGGTCAGATCAAACGCTCGACGTCTAGTAGCATCACTCTGATGCCGATGGTGACTCCACTAGGGACTTTCGTCATAGAAGTCGACTTCGGGGTCTAGGCCTTCAAGTCAGTCTCAGAATCAGCCGAAATACTTCTAGGAAATTTCAGTAGTTTCTTAGGGCTGTTCTCTGTTTCTGGGAGCCAAACGTGAGAAGAATCTTTGCGAAATTGAGTGTCGATAAACAGCTGTACTCCATGCTGGGTATCGGCTTTTTCGGGTTCCTTATCTACTTCACGGTCATTCTCATGATCTCGCGACAAAACGAGAAAACCATGATCAATATCGTGGAGAATCAAATTCCTGTGATCTCCAGCTTCGAAAAGCTATCGCTGGCGATTGCGCGCGTGCAAGAGGTCGGTGCACACAACGGAATCTCTGCCGGCATGGGGGGGATCTCCGATCTTGAGAACGCGAACAAAGGTGTTCAGACAGCCTTTGCGGGAGTGGAAGCATCGCCCACTTTGAAAGAGGAAGAGCGCGTTCATATTGCCGAAGCGAAAAAACGGTACAACGCGGCCTACGGTGTGATGTTCGAGTCACTGAGCAGCGTCGTTGCGGGCCTCGAAAGTGCGACGTCTGTTCAAAGCAAGCTGCAAAAGAACCTTCTTGAAATTGCGCGTGTTGCCGATGAATCGGCGGCTTTGAAAGTCAAAAAGCATGACCAATTGAGTGAATCGGTTCTAGTCGTGAACAAGGGCGGAGCGAGTCTGGTCAATGCGGGCTTTGTTATGATTCTCCTAGGCATTCCCTTTGTCGGCGTGTTTTTTACGACGATGCGCCGAGTGATCTACAGCTTAAAAGAGGTCTCGATCAAGCTGAACAATGCGATGACGCATGTGTTGGACATCTCGTCCGCCGCCTCCGAATCGTCTTCTCGTTTAGCCTCAGCGTCTACTCAGCAGGCGGCAGCCGTCACGGAGACCGTCAGCAGCATGGACGAGATCAGGAGTATGCTTGGGCATACTGTTGAAAACTCAACTGCGGCCTTGCGGTCGTCAGAAGAGAGTTACACGGAGGCTTCAAGCGGTCAGAAAGTGATCGATGACTTGCGTGTTGCCATGTTGGATATCGATCGCGCCTACGGGGAACTCGAAGAGGTCAACCGCGTGGTTTCGATGATTCGAAACAAAACCAATGTGATCAACGATATCGTGTTTAAAACCCAGCTGCTTTCGTTCAACGCATCGATTGAGGCCGCTCGGGCGGGTCAGCACGGTCGTGGCTTCTCGGTTGTTGCGGCAGAGGTCGGAAAACTTGCAGAGGTCAGTGGTGTTGCCGCACAAGAAATCGGAAAGCTTTTGGATCAGAGTACTCGCAAAGTTGCGCAGATCGTGGAATCAACCAAGTACAAGGTTGATTCGGCCAATCAAATGTCTCTGAAGTGCGCGAGTGTCTTTGAAAGCATCACCCATCGCACGGGCGAGGCGCGTACAATGGTGGACTCGATCACGAGTGCGGCGGCCGAGCAAGAAGCCGGAATTCAACAGGTCAGTCGTGCGATGGCGGAGATGAAAGATTCTTCGAACCAAACCGATATGATGGCGCATAACATTCAAAAGCTATCGGATTCTCTTCAAGATCAGTCGAGAAGTCTGGCCGCGACCATTCAGAGTTTGGATATTATTGTAAATGGCGAGGTGGGATTCAGCGAGATTAAGACGGCGATCCAGGGTAACTCTACCACCATCCGGTCTATGAAGAGGGAATCTCGTCGGAACTCTGCGTGAGAGATTGTGGAAAGGTTTCCTCATCGTTAGGGTTGGAGTTAGGCGGCATGAGAAAACCCGCAGGGGTAGAGAGTTGAAGCCTAAAACATTAGAAAATTATAAACGTTTTGTTTTGGCTACGATGTCTGGCGCCGCCCTTGTTGGTCAGATGTTGGCTCCGGCAAACGTGTTCGCCGATGCAGCCAAGGCGAAGGAAAAAGAGCTGATCAAGTTCTCTATGCAAGGCGACATTGGCCAGGTGAGAAGTCTGGCGGATGCCGGTGTCAATCTCAATGCCGCGACGGAAAAAGGCCTGACGGCTTTGATGTTGTCGTCCCTGCAGGGGCATATCGAAGTTGTGAGACTGCTTTTGACATCAAAAAAGGTCGACGTGAATGCAAAGGACGTCTCCGGTACCACGTCTCTTATGGCGGCTTCGAAACGGGGCCATGTTGAGGTCGTGAAGCTACTCCTCGATTCCGATGCAAAGTTAGATATTCAGTCTGAACAAGGGATGACGGCTCTCGCGATGGCGGCAATGGATGGACATACCGAGGTGGTTTCGCTTCTCGTGGGCCGCGGGGCTAATCCCAATTTAAAGGCCGCAAACGGCCTAACGGCGATGGGAATGGCCAGTTTGAAGGGGCATTCCGGCGTGGTGGAACTTCTTAAATCCAAAGGTGCTCAATAATCAGTTTTGAGTGAGACAGGCGGGGCCTTAGAATTCGGCTCCGAGGCTGGCGAGAAACCAGCGACCTGGCTGTCGGAAAGGAATCTGCGTGGCGCTTTGACCGCCTTGGAAGTGCTGAGTGTCGAGAAGGTTGTAGACTCGACCATCGAAGAAGACGCCGCTGCCCGCGATGTTTTCAATTCGACCTCCGAGGTGTATCAGCGTCGCCGCTTCAACCGTTTCTGCTAGAGGCGCGGCCGGTGTGCCTTTGTTGAAGACCTGTTCTCCAATATGAACCACGGATAGATTCGCCGTGAGCGTTTTTGAGAAGAGGTAGTTATAAACCAATGTTGATGTCAGTTGGGGAACATGGGCAAACTTGCCTTCAAAGCGCTGATAGTCTGCTGTAGCGATGGCGTTTGCATACTGCAGTGTCCACACCAGCTGGTAGTGGCTGTCGTTCCACTGGAACTCGTTTTCAAGACCTGCGGATTCGATTTTCCCAGAGTTGATGTACTTCGGATCGGCTGGAGTGCCCGCCGCCGTCGACTTGTTGACGACCAAGTTTGTTCCAATTTGGTAGTATAGTGTTGTCGCGTTTCGAACACGCTTATCAGCAGATTTCCATACGGTTTGAAGCTGGAAGGCTTCAAGGATCTCGGGCTGAAGGTTTTCTGAACCGCCAAAAGCTGGCAGGCCTTGGTTGTAGCGATACCAGTAGGGACCATCGACAAACGACTGCGAGTACGAAACTTTGTATTCCCATGTGTTGTCAGGCAAATGGATCAAGGCAAGGCGAGGGCTGAGCTTTTCTTGTTTATCACCCTTTACACGAGTCTTGTAGTCGTAGCGGCCGCCGCCGTTGAGAATCCAATGTGCATTGAATTTGTGTTTGTCTTGAATGAAGAGCGAGTAAATCCCTTCTCCTCCTAAGCGAAGCAGGCGATTGGCAGTCGTGTCGGCAGGCGCGCCGATTTCTCCGGCTGTGACTGAGTACATCGCACTTTCGGTCACGTCGAATACGTCGGCCTGCGCACCGAAGAGAAGCTGGCCAGTCCCCCAATCGCTTTGATAGTCGTGTCCCGCTTGGGCAACTAAGCCAATGTTTTGATCCTGCCAAGTGATGATGGTGCCGTTGTTGTTTGCTCCGGCCAGGATTGCGGCAACTTCCGTGCGGTCGAAGTAGGGGTTAAAGCTGTAGCTCCAGCCATTTGCACTATCGTCAAACTTCACACCAAAATGTTGCTGAGAGATGCCAAGACCGGGGGCAGTACCCTGAAATGTTCGGAAGCGGTTGTAGTCGTAGGTTGCATTCGCGCTGCCGTAAGGTTCGATATCGTCCCCCTGGCGAGATGCTCCGAAGTAGGTCCATTTGTCCTTTCGGTAAGTGAAACCGAAATCGTGCGAGCTCTTATTGTTTGCGCCATCAATACGGATTTCGCCGACTTTTCCTGCATTGAATGGTTCGGATCCGTTCAGTGTGTGGATCTGGCCAGTGGCATTGTAGTACTGTCCCCACGCAAGGACATCCCAGTCGTGTCCACCGGAGCCGGTCATCATACGTAAACGGTTTTGGCCGTGATTGCCGGTTCCGTATTCGATCGAATTTGCGTTGAAGTCTTTTCCTTTTTTCGTGATCAGATTCACGACGCCAGAAAGTGCAACGTTGCCGTACAG
>CAKQVW010000105.1 GCA_934277865.1 uncultured Pseudobdellovibrionaceae bacterium
TCATCGGGCTGCCGTTTTTTACGCCGGTGTTTATTCGCGGCAATCGCATTCATGTGTACGCGGTGCAGGAGGATGTCGAACGCTGTGTGCGTCAGGTTTTCCAGAAACCGTTTTTTCCGGTTGCGTACGAGGAGCTGGGAGCGAAGTTTCAGTTTCACATTCTCGCTCCGCGCACGCCAATTCAGCTTCAAGGTTTCACCTGGACGCCCTACCAGCTTGATCACCCGGATCCTTGTTGGGGGTATCGTGTCGAGCGTGACACCAAGGCCGGAACGAAGGCGTACGCGCACTGTGTGGACAGCGAAGCAACACGAGTTTCCCCGGTGGATCTCGGCGAAGACATCGGACTCTACCGCGATGCGGACTTGTGTTACTTCGATGCTCAGTACACGGCGCCCGAAATGCTGACCCACATGAACTGGGGTCATTCAGCGGCGCCTATTGGAATCGAGATGGCGCTGCGTGAGGGGATTCATCATATTTTATTTGCGCACCACGACCCGGCTGCGTCGGACCAAAAGATTTACGAGGCGGAAAAACAAACGGCTGAGTTCTTAGAATCCTACCGATTAGCAGCTCGAAACGGCGGCAGAATGCTGCCGGGTTTGCAGTGGGCCTTTGCACGTGACGGAGATCGTGTCGTGCTTGGTCAGATATAGTTTTTGTTTGCTATGGAAGAAAGTGAGTTGAAACGTGTTCAAGTCGTTTTTCAAATCGATGTTCGCTTCTCTGTTGGGAATTTTGGCCGCCATCTTGATTGCGGCGTTTGTGATTCCAATGATTTTTGCGACGGTGTTTTCGACGAGCAACTGGGCAAAACGGGAGCCCATCGAATCGAAGTCGGTTCTGCACTTGCTTCTCGATGGCGAGATCGTCGACAGCGCGCCGACGGTCGAGTCGATTCTTGAAGACGGTCGTGCGAAGATCCGCCTACAAAAACTGATTCGTGCGATTCGACTGGCAAGAGAAGATGCCCGTATTGTTGGCGTTGTCGTCGACTTGCGCAGCCCGGCCATGGGATGGGCATCGGCCACGGCGATTCGTCGCGAGCTCTTGGCATTTAAGGAAGCAAAAAAATTCTCTTTCACTTATGCGGATCGCATGAATGAAATGGGGTTTTACATCGCCAGCGGAACAGATCGCACGGTGATGCAGCCTTACGGCGATGTTGAAATGGATGGTCTGGCTTCTGAGATTCCGTTTATGAAGGGTCTCTTTGCCAAGCTCGAGGTGAAACCGACTATCTTCCGTGTCGGCAAATTCAAGGCAGCGGTCGAGCCTTTTATCCTAGATAAAATGAGTGAAGAAAACCGCGAACAGACGCGTGTTCTAATTGAAGACATCTGGTCGGAGGCTCGCAAAGGAATCGCGGAAGCCGCAAAGGTGTCACAAGAGGAACTCGATGGTTGGATGTCGGGACTGGCCATCAAATCGGTGGACGACGCCAAACGTGTTCGTTTGGTTTCGGATTTGATGTTCACCGATGAATTCGACACGCTTGTGCGCAGTGCTGCCGGCTGGGCTCCGGATGCGCCACCACAGTTTGTCTCGATTTCCCGCATGGCGATTGAAGGTCGCAAACACGGCAGCAAGGAAAAACGCAAGCTCGCGCTGTTGATTGCCGAAGGTGAAATTGTCAAAGGTCAGGGGGGACGTGGACTCATCGGCGATGACACCTTCTTAAGCGCTCTCTATGAGATCGAAGACGATCCCGAGGTCGCTGCGGTCGTTGTTCGTATCAACAGTCCGGGCGGAGATGCTCTTGCGAGCGACATCCTTTGGCGCAAGATGACAGTGATGGACGAAAAACGCCCGCTGGTGGCGTCGCTTGGCGATATCGCCGCTTCCGGCGGTTATTACATGGCCGTCGGAGCTCGTCATATCGTGGCAGAGCCGACAACCATCACCGGTTCAATCGGCGTTTTTGGTCTGCTGTTCAACGCGGAAAGTTTGTTTAAGAACAAGCTGGGAGTGTTGTTTGATCGCGTGGCGACGCACAAACATTCGGATCATGGTGGTATCACACGTGCGTTGACGGAAGAAGAATCGGCGAGCATCCAGAGCTCCGTCGAGCGCGTCTATCGCCGCTTTATCAATGTCGTGGCGCAGAGCCGAGGTTTTGAAAAGCTTGAGGACCTCGAAGCCATGGCGGAGGGCCGAGTTTGGTCGGGCACACGGGCGGTGCAAATGGGGTTGGTGGATGAACTTGGTGGGTTGGATCGCGCCATCGCCAAAGCCGCCGAACTCGCAGGGCTTGGTGATGACTATGAGATTGAGACCTTCCCGAAACCGATCGACCACTTCTCGAAGTTTTTTGAAGCATTGGCCGACGGCTCGGACACCGCCGCGGCGGTGTCCGAAATGATGCGTCTTAAGTCGGAGCTGGCCCATGGGAAGTTCGAAAACCTTCCCGAGGCGCTTGGCCTATTGGAGAGAGTGAAAACCTCTGGGCGGCCTGCGACGCTGGCGCGGGAACCGCTTTCGCCGACGGCGATTCACTAGAAGTCGGCTCAGCAGCTCCGGTTCGCAGTCGTTGTCAAAACTTCGACAGTCACCGAATTTTCCAGGATCCGCTGTCGAGCAGATTGACAGCGGATTTTTCGTTTTTTGACTAAACAACAGTGGCTTGCCGCGTTTATTTTCGATCTTAGGACTTCCTTGCAAGTTGTCTCGTTTTGATGCGGAAAAATCAGCGCGATCACTTAAGGCCGTTCTCGTTGACCCCGAAACGAATAGAAGACCTTTGGGGGGGTGATATGTCGAACGAATTGGACAAATCAAATCAGAGTGCGGAATGCGGTGAGCGAAGTACGGAAGGTCTTCCTCGCGCTCGCCTGATTAAGCGGTTTGGTTGGGTTCTCGTAGTCGTCGGCATTTCGACAACCGCGCTGTTCACAAACTGCGACGGCGGATTTAAGTACGACCCCAGTTCCGGGAAACTGGAAAGCCTCGGCGATGGCCAGAGCCAATCGGGTGATCTGAAGATCACAACCTTTAATCCTGCCGGTATGGTTGTTTCAGATGGGCAGTCGTTGGAAGGTGGAGTGGATTATCGTCTTGTGGCGACCGGAACGGGAATTGCCGATGCGACTATCGCTTGGCAGATGACGGAAAACTCGGGCGCGTGTGTGCTTCGAAATGGCGTGTCTGACGACACGCGCTTTGTGATGTGTGAACAATCAGGTCGTGTTTCGGTTCAGGCTTCGGCGACATTCCCAAATGGCGCTCGGGCCGTGGCCTCGGTGCCGCGAACGACAGCCGCTGCAGCGAGCTCCGGTGATACTTGCGGTTCGAGCACAGCCGACCGAGTGGTGTTCCGCATTCCGGCAAATACCGGAACCAGCCCTTGGAACTCGTCAGCGGCACCTGTCTTGGTGTTTGTTGGTCAAACGCTGCGGATCTGCAACAACGATGCGCGTGGGCACCGGTTGCACACCAATGGCAACCCATGTGCGCACCAACCAAACACCATGGCCTCTGGGGCCTTCTATGATTGTGCGATCAACAACACCAATGGTGCCAACGCGACCACGGGTATTGTTGGTGGTACGTACGATCACGACATCGGAACCAACGCGGCCTTCTACATCCGCGTCTTAAGTGGTCAGGCGCTGTACGCAGACGCCACACAATCTTCGACGGGACGAGATTCGTGCGCCACCTGTCACAACCCGTATTCGAATTCGTCGGTACGTAACGCATCGTTTGCTGAAATCAAAGCAGCGATTGCATCTGTTCCGCAGATGGCCGTCATGCAAAATGGCCTTTCGGATAACGAAATTCGGGCAATTGCTTTTGCCTTGAGTCGTTAGGGGAGTGGAACGCGCCTGAGTCGTCTTGTCTTGAGACGCGGGCGCCGAAAGACTGGGATCGTTTGAAGTTTTATGGAATTCTAGAAGGACGAAAGCCTTTATGGCTTTCAGATCCTCGAGGGGGCAACCGTGGGTCAACAGAGTCAACGAAGTAAGTCGCCTTTCAGGCTACGTCGTCTGTTTGCGGGGACAACGCTTTTGGCTTTGGCTTCCGTTCTCGTGGTTTCGTTTCAAAACTGCGATGGTGGATTCCACTACAGCGCGGAATCCGGGCTCTCCAGTCTTGGACCGAGTGGCGTCGGTGACGACACGTTCAAACTGACAACCTTTGATAATTTCAATTTGGTGGTTCCAGAGGGACGTCAGTTCCAAGGAGGAATCGAGTACAAGGTGGAGGCCTCGGGTTCGGCGCTCAACGGCGCCACGCTCATGTGGGCGCTACCAAGCAACACAGGGAACTGTGTTTTGAAATCCGGAACGATGCCTGCGGTGCGTTTCATTCAGTGTGACCGGTCGGGTACGGTTCGGATTCAGGCGACGGCGATTCTCGCGGATGGCTCGACCAGCATTTTGACTTCGGAGCGAACGACGGGTGCGGTGGTTGTCGACAATTGTAGCAATCCGCCGTCGACACGTGCGACGTTTCGAATTGTCTCAGGTACGGGAGCCAACGCATGGAACACATCGGTTGCGCCCGTGGTGGTGTTTGTCGGGCAAACGCTGCGAATTTGTAATGACGACTCCGTCAATCACCAGTTGACGACAGGTGGAAACGGCTGCGCCAACCAGGCCGCACCGATGGCAAACGGCGCCTTCTTCGATTGTACGATTGCAAACCGTAACAACCTCGACGCCACGTCCGGAACCTTTAACGGGTGGTTTGATACGATTGCCGGAGCCAACGCTCGGTTCTTTGTTCGTCCGCTCGATGGTCAGGCGCTTTATGCGGATACGACGAAGACCAGCAATGGTCAGTCCTGTGCAAGCTGTCACAACGGCTTTGCGAACAGCTCAAAGCGGGGCTCTTCGTTTACGGCGATCAAAAACGCGATCACAGCCAACCGCGGAAATATGGCGATTTACAATGGCCGTATCACCGACGACGAGATCCGAGCGATCGCGTTTGCGTTGAATCGCTAGGCCGAGCACAAACTGGACCTCGGGTGCGCACTTCGGCGCACGGTGTAAGCCACGGATCTTTTGACCGTGGCTTTTGATTTCGAGACGATAGCGGAATGAATCGCTCTTCACGCACGTCCTTTCGTTTCGTTGTTGGCTTAAGCCTCTTCACATTTCTGGCCTCGTTTTTCTTGTTCGCCGACGACGCCGATGCACGTCGCCGCCGGCGACGTCGTGTCAAACAGCCCAAAGTCATCAATGAAAAGAAGCTCTTCGAACGCATGGGCGGCAAGGATGCGATCGCCATGACGGTCGACGACTGGATTCGTCTCGCGATGGCGGATACGGGACTTGCTGAGAAGCTGAAGCCCCTGGCTGAGAAACCTCAAGACCTGGCAAAATCCCGCAAACGGCTTCAGGACGAACTCTGCGAGTTGGCAGATGGTCCGTGTGAGCAAGCCGCAGAAAGCGAGTGGGTGGCGATTCGCACGCGGACGCAGATGGACGAAACTCAGACCGTCGCGTTCACGGCACTATTGAGTGAGGCCCTGTTGACCCGAGGAGTTGGCGAGCGCGAACGAAACGAGCTGCTTGGTCGACTGGGTCAGGTTGAGCCCCTGGCCGTTTCCGAGGCGACAGGGCCGGCGTCGGAACGTCGCGGGGGAAATCGGTGAGGTGTGCGAGAGCTTTTGGCGGCGGGCGCTGGGCTCTCGTGATGGCGGCTGGTTTATCGGTTGGCTTATCTGCTGGCTTATTGGTGGTGGCTCACGCACAGACCACGCCTGTTAAGAGCGCCACTCCCACTCCCGCTCCGGCATCGAAGATTCGAATCGAATCCTTTAGCGAAGCGCCGATCACCAAGTTCAACGACGTCACGATGGTCAAGATCAGCGAATTAGGTCGTCAGATTGGGCGTCTGCAGCGTCAGATCTTGGAAAACAACGAGGCCGCCAGTCGTGCGACCGAGAGTGCACAGAAGATGTACTTTCAGCTCTCCAAGCTGAGAATCTCCGCGGCAAAACGCATGATGCGTCAGGCGGAGCTGGACCTGGAGGCAAACCGTTATGACATGGAGGCGTCCGAGGTCGACAAAAAACTCAACATGATCGACATGAAGACGCAGGCTCAAGTGCGCCGTGAAATGACAGAGCGAGCGGCTGAGTTGCGCCTCAAGGCGGCAGAAGTTCGAAGTCAGGTGCAGGCGCTCTCGTTGGAAGGTGCCGACGCGCAACTCAAAGCAGAGCGTTTGGCGGTGGAAGCTGGTCGAGAAAACTTAAACGCCAGTCGCCTTCGTGTGGAGGCCGCACGCGCCGAGAAAAAGATTGGCCTTCTTGAAAAAGAGATGCAAGAGACTGCGGCCAAGACGCAGAACACTCCTGCCGGAGCAACAAGATGAAGTCATTTGAATACAAAGTTCTGATCAAAGAGGCCTATCTCGATACTTTTGGACACGTGAACAATGCGCAGTATCTGACGCTGTTTGAAGAGGCCCGTTGGGACATGATCCACAACCGAGGGTATGGTCTGAAGGAGATCCAAGAGCGCGGCTTGGGGCCAGTGGTGTTGGAAGTGAAAATTCGCTACCACAAGGAGCTGAAACTTCGCGATCAGATTACGATTCGCACCACACGCCTTGCAAACGAGCCGGGTCGTCGTAACATCACCATGAAGATTGAGCAAAAGATGGTGAACGAGAAGGGCGAAGATTGCTGCACGGCCGAGTTCACCTTTGGGCTCTTTGATCTCAAAGCTCGCAAGCTGGTGCCGCCAACTCCCGAATGGTTGCGTGCGATCGGAGATATCGATTGAGCAAGATAAAGAGCCCACGGCCGCGCTTATGCCTTGCCAGCAAAAGTGCGGCGCGCAGACGCTTGATTCGCGGTTTGCTGCGCTCAAGTTTTCCGGAATTTGTACTTCAAACATGCGCTGTCGATTTGGACGAGCGAGCCCTGCAGCGGACATTCGCGCGGTCGCGCGGGATCTCGAAAACAGGTTGGAACCTAACTCGAGCGAAGGCGCTGGCGCTGGAGTTGGCACACGCCAAACGTCTTGCGGCCGAGCGCAACGTGCAAGTTGGGGACTGGGTTCTCGGCTGTGACCAGGTGGTGCTTGCACACGGTCAAATTTTGGGAAAGCCAGAGACCCACAAGCGCGCTGTTGAGATGTTGAAGCGCTTTTCTGGAGAGAAGATTGTGCTCGTCAATGCGGTGAGTATCGGCGCCATGAGTATCTGGGCCATCGACGACGTGCAGGTGATCGAGATGCGGTTTGCGACTCTCTCGGAGGCGGAAATTGAAAGGGTTCTTCGGTTGGACCGGCCCTATGGGGCAGCTGGTAGCTTTCACTTCGAGAGCCATGGCGCAAATCTGTTAAGAACTGTCACGTGTGATGATCCGACGGGAATCCAGGGCCTACCGGTGATGCGGCTCAGGAAGATGATTGAAGTGCTGAAAAATCAGGCGCCTCCTGCGACCATGTAATATTCATAGGGTGCATAACAACTTCCAAGAGCCGAATTGGTCGAATGGCAAAAGAGTGCGGTACTTCTTAATGTATGAAAAACATCGCACTTTTGACATTCGCAGCGCTCGTGATTCTCATAGCTCCTTTCGGCGCCATTGCTCGGGCAGATCGTGTTGATCTCGCAACTCGCGAATGGGTGAATACAGTTCGCCAGGCCGGCCGACTCGGCCAATTGACCTTTGAAGCGGTTGATCCAGTTTCGAACATCATCACCAACTCCACTCGCGCGCGTCTTCTTGAAATCAGCGTCGAGCAGGCTCAAATTTGGGCTGACACCATTCTTGGTGGCGATTACCTCGCGGACGAAGAAGTGGTCGTCGACAAAATCGAGTTTGTTCGTCTGGGCGATCAGATCCTTGGATACCGGGTCACTTATTCGTCTTCGGCTTATGACACTTTGGATTGCAATCCAGAAGGCGACTTGAGCCTCTGTGTTGCGGGTCGCATCGTTGAAGCGACGTTCGTCGCTCCTGGACTCGAGGCATGGATCCGCGATGATCAGCGCTATGCCGAATTCGTCGAGAGTCAAAAGTCTCTTTAATTTGCGGTTCACACGGGGTGGTGTGAGATCGCTTTTTACGCTAGGCTAAGAGCCTATGTGGTCGGTTTTGCCCTTCGGGCTGCTTTATCTTTTTCCACTCGGTGCATACTGGGCGATCACACGCGGCGGAGCGTGGTGTTGGTTTTTGCCTCTGATGGCGTTTTTGTTCATGCCAGCGCTCGATTTTTTCTGGGATCGGCTTAGCCCCTCGGACGGCAAACGCCTTGAGGTCTCTCGGCTGGGCGAGTGGTTATCGGACTTTTTTTTAATGGCCTTTGTGCCAACTCAGCTTCTTGTTTTGGCTCTTGCCATTTTTGAGATCCCCAGCCGTGTTGCCAACCATGGCGCACTTTCTTGGGATGTTTTGGGGCTCACGCTGTCTCTAGGAATTTTAACTGGAGGAATTGGCATCACGTTGGCGCATGAATTGGTTCATCGGCGTGAAAAGCTTTGGCAGTGGGGCGGCCTTGTTCTGCTGAGCTCTGTTTTCTATGGTCACTTCGCCATCGAGCATGTACTTGGGCATCACACCCATGTCGGCACCAAAGGGGACCCAGCTTCGGCAAGACGAGGAGAGAACCTTTGGTTCTTTGTCGTGCGTTCCGTCGTCATGGGCTTGGTCTCGGCTTGGAAGATCGAGCGGCAGCGCCTGGCGCGTGCCGCGGTTCGTGCGGGAAAGCCCACAGGCTTGCAGCTTGGCAGTTGGCTGCAGCATCGTATGTTTCAAACGTCTCTCTTAAGTGCGCTGTTTTTGTGGGCCTCGTTTTGGGTTAGCGGCGTTGCGGGAGCGATGCTCCTTGTGGCGCAAGCCGCGATCGCAGTGTTCTTGCTGGAAGCGATCAACTATGTCGAACACTATGGTCTGACTAGAAAGTTGCTCGACAACGGAAAACCCGAACCTGTGCAGCTCTGGCACAGCTGGGATTCGCACTCCCGAATCAGCAGTTGGGTTTTGATTCACCTCTCTCGTCATGCGGATCACCACAAGTATCCGGCAAGACCATTTTACAAACTGGAAGGTTCGCAAG
>CAKQVW010000106.1 GCA_934277865.1 uncultured Pseudobdellovibrionaceae bacterium
TGTGCCGATTTGTGTAAGGCGCGTGCGCGCGAGTAATAACCAAGTCCCGCCCAGAGTTCGAGGACCTCTTCCAGAGGTGATGCAGCCAGTGTTTCTAGATTCGGAAAACGCTCGAGAAAGCGTTTGTAGTAGGGGATGACAGCTGTGACGGTGGTCTGCTGCAGCATCACTTCGGAGATCCAGATGCGATACGGATCGCGCGACTCACGCCACGGAAGCGGGCGTTTGTTGGCGGTGTACCAGTCATTAAGTTCTGTTGCGCGGGCGCTAGCGAAGCGGTCGGTCACGGCGGGCAGCTTAGGGCGGGGTGCCGTTTCTTGTCACGTCTGTGTACGTTTTGTTTTCAAATTGGCGCTGAAAACGCTCTCAGGCTGTGCTCTGAGTCAATCTGGGATGCCCCAGAATTGCAAACCACTTCGGCGGTCACTTTAGACAGGAGCACAATCGATGCATAAAAAATCCGGTAAACAGGCGAAGCATCTGATGAAATCTCGTGCAGGGCTTGTGTCGTTTGCATGTGTTGCGGCCGCTGTCGCAATGACGGGATTGCCACGCCAAAGATGCGGGCGATTGGAACTGGGGCGAGGCCCCGTCTGGCTGTGAAGCCAATCGCTTTGGCGACACCTCGCGAATCAAATTTATCTACCATGATTTTGTCTACGATCGAACGACGACAACACCTGACGAACATCGTAAGGACTACGTCACAGCGATTCATGCTCTATTGCGTGACCTCTCGACTGAGTACATCAAAGCCAAGAAGCCAGATGTTCAAGCGGACGAGGTGAAGGCCTTCGTCGAAGCCATCGAAGCTGTCGCCCATCAAGAAACTTACTGGTCACACTACCGAGTCGGAAAAGATGGCCGCTACAAACTGATGACCGGTGACAAAAACATCAGCCACGGAATGATGCAGATCAATCAGAAGTATCACGCGTCGAAAGAGCGCGACACATCGTTTGATCTCGTCGGCAACGTCGGTTTTGGTATCGAACATTTCTACGCAAAGTGGGACATGGCGAGCCGTGCGCGTTGTATCAACCGCACGCGCAATCAAAAGCGTGAACAAACATTGGTGAACATCACTCGTGCGGCCTATGCGGCCTACAATGGTGGTTCGGATGCGGTCTGTCGTTGGACAAACCCTGGTCACCCTTGGTTCAAAAACGACAAAAACTACTACGGAAAACTGACCGGAAAGTCCTGGAGCGAGTGGGTCCGTGCAGACGACCACAAACTTGCAATTGATCTTGCGTGTATTCGTTCGGGCGACGATCTCTGTGCGATCGCAAAAGAGCGTAAGGGCGAGTATCTGGCAAGCCGTCCACTGCTTCTTGCCGATGGATCGACCTGTGTCGTTGGTGAAGGTGAGCAGTTAGAGTGCGCGCGCGATCTTCGTGTGTTCACGTGCCTAGCGGCCTTGACTCCCGATCTGAAATCCAGCGAACCGCTGAAGATCTCAGCAGGGGACGCAGAAGTGTCGAGACTCGCACGTCGCTACCATGAAGACCGCATGACTCTGTGTCAGGCATCGGACCAAGGTTTTGCTCTGATCGGTGATGTGGTGGTCGCGAAGCAAGATCTCGCGGTGCGTGCGACGACTGGTGGACGTGTCGTCGGTTATGCGAAAAAAGGTTTGGGTTTTCAGGTGCTGGATATCGAAGTCAGTCTCGACCCCAAGGCCAAGCGCCACTACCGCGTTCGTCTCAATGCAAAAACGGAAGGTTGGATCGACGCGGGTACAGCGGAGACCACGGATAGGCTTTTGACGATCGAACGAAAAGCGTTTGGTGAACTTGGAAAGTTCGTGACGGCTTGGATTCCGACAAAGGGTTCTGCGGTCGAGATCGTGAAGGCCGAGGGCGTGAAGCTCTTGGTTGCCCCTGAAACGGGTTCGTCACGCGCTGAAGTGAAGGGTCAAATCGCCAAAGGCGCGACTCCCGTGGTGGAAGAGGTAAAGGTATTAGGCGCAGCAAATGAAATCTGGCTTAAAGTCAGAAACGGCGCAGATGTTGGTTACATTTTCGCTGGGCGCACCTACCCAACGACCACGATTCAAGATTGGGTGAAGGTTAAGTGATGCTGCCGGATCGCCGCGCGAAGTCTGCTGTTTTGGGCGGTGTGATCGCCGCTGTGTTGGGGATCGGCCTGATGAAGGTCGACCTGCCCTCGCGCCCGACACCAGACCTCGGAAATGGCCAGACCGAAGCTGCGGATTCTTTGGCGGATGTGTCGTCTGCCGGTGCAAAGACGAACCTCCCGCAAGAACCGGAACCCACGGAAAACCTCGATGCCACAGCCGAGTTTGCGCGCGCAAAGGTCGATGCGCTTTTGAAGGCTCAGAAATCGGCGCCCTCCGGTGGTGCGATAAAATCCGTTCAAGCTCCGGCCGAGCAGGCGCTTCAGCGACTTGTGCAGGTTCGCCAGTGTGAAAAGCTGGCGGGTGCGCTAAATCGGAAAACTCTGTCATTGGCGGCAGCTGCACGTTGCCCGGTGAATCACCCGGAGGCGCTGGAGTATGCCGGGGGCTACGCTCAAGTTTTGGCTGATCAAACGGTGATGGAGCTCGCGTTTCTACGTGAATTGGCGCTCGCGGCCCGTGCAAACCGGCTCAATGATCCGTTTGATGTCGCTCGCATCGCAAAAGTGTACGTGAACCACAGTGATGACAACGTTCGCGAGCAGGCGTTGGCTCTTGCCGAAATCCTGCCTGACACGGAAGCGCGTGTGGCGATGGAAATTGCCGCAAAAGCTCTGGCCTCGACAGTGAGCGGGCCCCTCTCGACGCAAGCTTTGGATCTTTTGGCCCGTCATCGCCATGTCGACTCCGCGATGGCAGATCGCGCCGTGGTTCGTGCATTGAAAGAAAGTGGTTGGGATGTGAAAGATGCTGTCGCGAGTCAGTCGCTTCCATTTTTAACGGCAGAAAACCGGCCAGAGTTTTTGAAAATCATGAATTCCGAACCCGAAAGATCGCGGCTCCGCCTTCATCTTCGTTTAAACCTCGAAGAGTTCGATCGCACAAATCGCCTTTAGCTGAAGCTTGGCGGCTCAGGGCTTTCGCGCTAGCCTGACGCCACTATGTCAAACAAACCGACTTCACATCGCTATCACCCCACCTCCGGCCGAGATATTCCGCGCTTTGCGGGGATCAAAACTTTTTTCCGACTTCCCTATGTGGAAGTAAAAGAAGACTACGATCTGGGGATCGTGGGGGTCCCGTTTGACGGCGGCGCGAGCTATCGTCCCGGACAGCGTTTTGCGCCAGTCGGAGTTCGCGAAGCGTCGTCTCTGGGGCGTGTGTTTCACATGGGACGGATGTCGGGATTCTCGGAGAAGCTGAAAGTCGCCGATGTCGGTGATGTGCCAACGGTTCCAGTCGATCTAATGAAAACCTACGAGCGCATTCAAACTTGGTTTGATCGCGGCCTCGGATTCGGCAAACGTTTTATCGCCATCGGCGGCGACCACTCGATCACACTTCCGATTTTGCGCGAAGTTCGCAAGCATGTCGGTCAGCCAGTGCGGCTGATTCACTTCGATGCCCATCTGGATACGTTTCCAGCGGCATGGGACTGTGAATACCATCACGGTTCGTTTGCCCGTCATGCCGTGGAAGAAGGTTTGGTCGATGCAAAAGGATCTATCCAAATTGGAATCCGCGGGCCTTTGACGGCGGCGGACGATCTCGACTTCGTCAACAAACATGGAATTCGTGTTGCGACAGTGGATGAGGTTCGTCTGCGTCCAGGTTTAGAGGGTTTCATCAAGTCGCTTCCCGATTTCGGCGATGACCCGGTTTATATCTCGTTTGATGTCGATTGTCTGGATCCCGCGTACGCGCCGGGGACGGGCACGCCTGTCCCTGGTGGGCTTACAACTTTTGAAACCCAGCAGATATTGCGTGCGTTAAAAATCAAACGCCTCGTCGGTGCCGAGGTTGTGGAAATCAATCCGGCTTATGATGTTTCCGACATCACTCAGCTAGTGGGTTTGGATATCGCGTTTGAGCTGATCGGCCTCATGGCCGAATCCAAGCGCTAGCCTATGATCCTAACCTGAAACAACTTTGCTCAGCCTATGTGTCAGTCACATTGACCGAAACTCTCCGACTCAATAGGAAGGCCATGCATCAACTTGGCCTTTACATATATTGAGAAGGAGAACTTCGTGAAAAAGGTGCTCGTGGGCTTCGCTGTGACCTTGAGTATGGTGGTTTCATTTTTTTTGGGTTTCTTGCCGAAAGCTTTTGCCGAAGGCGAAGCGTCGGCTGTCGCGTCTATGAGTCAGACTGCCATCGTCTCGCCGATTGCGCCCAAGGTGAATCAAGGTGATCTCATGGTTGGCGGAAGTCTTGGATTTTCTTATTCCACGTTTTCGCGTCTGACCTTTGAGCTCAATCCGACCATTGAATACTTCATCGTCGATCGTCTTTCGGTAGGTGGGACGATCGGTCTCGCGTTGAATGAAGCTTCGAACCGCTATCTCGTGGGTCCTTCCGCGACCTACTATTTCTGGAAAGATGATCGCCTCACAGCAAACGTCGGAGCAGAACTTCGCTTTGGACAGCAAGAACACGACTATTTTGATACTGGACGCAGAACTGATACGTCGACGTCAGGGCGCTTTCGATTGGGACTCAACTACTTCCTGACTCCGGAAGTTTCAATCGGTCCGCTCCTCACTTTTGATAAGGAATTTGAGAATAGCGCCTCACCGGCGGCCTTCGAAAACAGCACACTCAAAGTCCAATTCCAGATTCACCTTTGATTTCACGCAAGCGCCGAAGGCGCTCGCCTAGCGCCTTGTTTTTGATTTGCGCCGCTTGCTGCGGTGCAAATCAAAAAACAAGGCGGTACCTTAAGTGAGCATGGCGGAGGCTTTGGTGAAGGCGCTGTTGGTGTTGGCGAGAGTTTCGCCAGCACCTTGAGCGAAGTCGGGGCGACCGCCGCCTTTTCCGCCCATCTCTTTTGCGACTTCACCCAAGATCTTGCCGGCGCTCACATGCGCAGTGAGATCTTTTGAAACCGTCACGATGATCGGGTGTTTTCCGCCCGAAGCGCCATCTGGCCCGCGGCCCACAAGGCACACGACACCTGTTCCCAGTTTGTCCCGAAGTTTGTCGGCCAGTTGCGAGAGCACTTCGCGATCATCGATTTCAAGTGAAGCGGCGACAAAGCGTCCGCTGACACCTTTGATGGCGAAGGTCTTTGCTTCGCGCACCAGGCTGTCGGCGTCGATGGAAGAGCCTTTGAGTTTCTTGAGCTCGCGCTCAAGCTCTTTCATTTTTTCGCGAAGGCCCTCGATGTAGCCCGCCACGGTGCCAGCGCCAGCTTGTAAGCCTGCGATTTCTCGGGCGTGCAGGTTTTCGTCGGAGTTCGTGAGGAGATACTGAAGTGCGTGGTCGCCGGTTGTCGCCTCGATCCGGCGTACCCCTGCCGAAACGCCACCTTCGCTTAAGATTTTAAAGAGGCGAATCTGCGAGGTGTTTGCGACGTGTGTTCCGCCGCAAAGTTCAGTCGAGAAAGCCTGTGAAGCGTGGCCTGCGCCACCGCCCATCGAAACCACGCGAACTTGGTCGCCGTACTTTTCTCCGAAAAGCGCCATCGCGCCCTTCTTCATGGCTTCGGCATGCGACATTTCATTGGCTTGAACTTCGCGCGCGGCCGAAATCTCGGCGTTCACCATATCTTCGATGGTGCGAAGGTCTTCGCGCGAAAGTGATTTGGTGTGCGTGAAATCAAAACGCAGGCGTTCGGCCTCAACCAAACTTCCTGCCTGAGTCACATGTGTGCCCAAAACTTTTCTTAAAGCCGCATGCAACAAGTGGGTGGCCGAGTGGTTGTTGGCGGTCGAGCGCCGAGTCGTCTCTTCGACTTCCGCATCGAGGCCTGTGCCTTCTTCCAGAGTGCCCGCGGTCACACGAACGTGGTGAAGAATGACGTCGTCTTGTTTGGTTGTATCGAAGACTTCCACCGTGGTGGCCCCGGCTTTCAGTTGACCGCGGTCTCCGGCTTGACCGCCGGATTCGCCGTAAAACGGCGTGCGGTCGAGAATCAAGAGGCCTTCTTCGCCAGTCTTAAGTGACTTCACCTGCGCTTTGCCGTTGGAGATCAGCAGGGCTTTTCCTTTTCCCGTGCAGCCATGGTAGCCGAGGAAAATCGAAGGCCCGGTTTTGGATTTCACATCCTGAGCGATCCGGACCAGGTGTGCGGCATCGGTCGACGCTTTGAATTTCGACCCGCTGGCGGCTTTTGCCTTCTCGCGGGCCTCGTCCATTTGTTTTTCGAAGCCTTGCTCGTCGACGCCAAAACCCTTCTCTTGCGCCATCAGGCGAGTGAGATCAACTGGGAATCCGTACGTGTCATAGAGCTTAAAGATCGTGGCACCATCCAGAGTTTTTGCGCCACGGTTGCCGAGCTTGGAAAGCGAGTCGTTTAGAATCTCGGTGCCTTGATCGAGCGTCGTCAAGAAGCGTTGAATCTCGTCCTTCACGGTCGAAAGAATGTGATCGCGCCCGCGCTTGAGTTCGGGATAGATATCACTCATCTCGTCGATCACGACCTGAATCGTTTGCAGGAAAAGTGAAGAGTCGCCCGAGAGTTTTCGGCCATAGCGAATCGCACGGCGCATGATCCGGCGAAGAACGTAGCCGCGGCCTTCATTCGAAGGCAAAACGCCATCGGCAATCAAGAACGCGGTGGCGCGCGAGTGATCGGCGAGAACGCGCATCGCCGCCACTTGTTCGCGGATGTCGGCGTGTTTGGCCAAAACCTTGTAGTCGCTGACGTAGTCTTTTTTCGAAACTTGTGCCGCTTTCGAAATGATCGGCATGAAGAGGTCGGTGTCATAGTTATTGGGGCGACCTTGCAGCATCGCAGCCCAGCGCTCGAGCCCAGCACCGGTGTCGACCGATGGTTTGGGCAATGTGGTGCGGCCTTCCGCGCTTTCGTTGAACTGCATGAAGACGTTGTTCCAGATTTCCACATAGCGATCGCCCTCGCCCCCCATCACCGAAGGGTTGGCGGGATCAAGATCGGCCTCCGGGCCGTGGTCGTAGAAGATTTCCGAACAAGGTCCGCAAGGACCGACATCGCCCATGCGCCAGAAGTTGTCCTTCTCGCCGAAACGGTAGATGCGTTCGCGTGGAACTCCTTCTTGTTTGTGCCAAATGTCGGCGGCTTCGTCGTCGGTTTGGAAAACCGTGACGTAGAGGCGGTCTTTTGGAATCTGAAGTTCTTTGGTGAGAAGTTCCCAAGCAAAGTGAATCGCATCTTTCTTAAAGTAGTCGCCGAACGAAAAGTTCCCGAGCATTTCGAAGAAGGTGTGGTGTCTGGCCGTGAAGCCGACGTTTTCCAAGTCGTTGTGCTTGCCGCCGGCGCGCACACATTTCTGCGATGTAATCGCGCGGCTGTAGGCGCGTTTTTCGAGACCGAGGAAAAGATTTTTGAATTGGTTCATGCCGGCGTTGGCAAACAGCAGTGTCGGATCGTTCTCGGGAACGAGCGAACTTGAGCTGACCATCTGGTGGCCGTTTTTCGAAAAGTAATCAAAGAACGTCTGGCGAATTTCGCGCGATTTCATAGCGTATGTCGCTCCTGAAGTGGATTGGCCAGTGATCTGGCCTGTGACCGGCAAATTGTCTGCAAGCTAGTTTAGGGGATTTTCCTCTAAGAGGCGAGCGAAGACCGCACGCGCCGTGGTCCCGGAAAACCCGCGACTGATGAGTAGGCGTTGCACGCGATCGCGGAGCAGGCGCTCGAGATTGGGGGGGCCGTCACGAACTTCAAGTTTTGCGAGCTTCGCCAGCTGTCGCTCGGCCATGCGGCGCTGTTGTGCCCAGGCTTTCAGCGCCGTTTTATAGGCACTTTGCTCTTCGTTTTCGGTCAAAAGCGATTGCAGCCCCGAGATTGGGAGACCCTTTCGACCCAGCCAAATGCGAATTTGCTGGGGAGATTTGCCTTGTCTGGCCAGTCGGTCGGCTTCGCGCAAGGCCAGGGTGGCTTCATCGGGGAGCCATTTGCGCTCGCGCGCCTCCGCGAGAGCGGCTTCGATTTCTTGGTCGGCGTGCCCGGCTTTGGTGAGTTTGTCGCGGAGCTCACGCTCCGAGTGATCGCGCCGAGCCAGGTAGTCCACCAAGCGGTCGTACGCCGATCGCGGTTTAGTCGTCGTCTTGGTAGGTGCGTCGCTGGGTCCAGCGGTCTTCCGGATCTGGCTCGTGTTGCGCGGCTTGTTCCTCATCGTCCCCACCGTGACTTGCAGTGTTGTCGATTTCAAGCTCAAAACGATTCTCCTGCGATTGCCATCCGGGATTCGACGCAGGTGCGCGGCCGCCCCATTGTTGGCCGCCGCCGGCAACACCGCTGAAACGCAGTTGGAAGTCGTCAGGGTTGGTCGACATTCGAAGCGCTTCCGTCATTTCGACAAGCCCCTCTTCGACCAGGTCGGCCAAGCTTTGGTCAAATGTCTGCATGCCGACTGTGTCGCGACTTTCTTCCATGATCTGCCGGAGAGAGACGTTTCTCTCGGCCTCTTCGATGGTTTCTCGCACCCGTTGATTGGAGATCAGGATTTCAACGGCCGGAACAAAGCCGGTTTTGTCTTTTTTTCGGCAAAGTCGCTGGGAAACCACGGCCTTTAAGACGCCGGCGAGCTGACGGCGAATCTGATCGTGTTGGTAGTGTTCAAACACGCCCAAGATTCGGTTGATCGATTCCTGCGCGTCGACGGTGTGCAAAGTTGAGAGGACTAAGTGGCCGGTCTCGGCCGCGGTCAGAGCGGTTTCGATGGTGTCCCGGTCGCGCATTTCTCCTATGAGGATGACGTCGGGGTCTTGTCGCAAGCCCGATCGTAGCGCCGCTGCAAATGTGGTCGTATCTTGGCCGATTTCACGCTGTGAGATGATGCTTTTTTTATCGCGAATCAGGTATTCGATCGGATCTTCGATGGTGAGGATATGTTTGTTTTTTGTGTTGTTGATCTCGTTGATCAACGACGCCAGCGTCGAGCTTTTACCAGAGC
>CAKQVW010000107.1 GCA_934277865.1 uncultured Pseudobdellovibrionaceae bacterium
GATTCACGGGGTACTTGCGCGACTGCGTAAGCTGCTGGGGCCGGTGGGATCTTGGGTGAAACATGAGGGGGATGTGGACCAACTGAGCCAAGCTGCGGCTCTGCAGGTGTACCGGCACGTTTCGCGAGAAACGAAGGCCGTGCGTGCGCCAGAGGCGCGCCAGCCTGACGGTGAGGCCGCGATCTCTCCGGCGGCCCATCCCAATCTGAACTATCGGCAACTTCGAATTCTCAATGAATTGAAACGGCGCCCCGAGTTGTCGGTTCGCGAGTGTATGGATCTTTTAAATTCGACCAAAATCACGGCCAATCGCGACCTAAAAGCTCTGCTAGAAAGTCGACTCATCTCCTGCAGCGGCCGCGGCAAATCCACCCGCTACCACGCCAAGGGCCATGCGGCTGAGGAATCATCGGCCGAATCAATTTGAGACGAAATTTTAGATTTGACGGGAAACTGCCGACAAGAGTCTAGCATGAGAAATGTTTTGTTGGCTGTGCTCGGTGTTTTAGCTCTCGGAGCGTGTGAATCATTTCGCGCGGACTCTGCCAAGGGAACAATTGCGCAACCTGTTCCTGAGGTTGGTAGCCCTGTCGCAGCGTCGTGCCCTGACGGTTTTGTCGAACTGCCCGAGTCGATTGAAACAGCTCTCGGATATTCGCTATGTGTGGCGAAGTACGAAATGAAGGTTTCGTTGAACGATGGTACGCCTGTTTTGGATGGGCGAGGCACGACCAATCTCGATGCGTCACTTCATAGACCAGTTTCACGCAAAGAAGGGACACCTTGGGCGCGATTGCTTTATTCCGAAGCCCTGGCTGAATGTGCGAGTCTCGGTAACGGGTATTCTTTGATAACCAATCAACAGTGGGACTTGATCGCCGATGATATTGCGTCGGTTGCGGAAAATTGGAGCAACGGAATTTTACGTTCCGGAAACTCGGATGACGTGATCGATGTGAATGCGTTGTCGGATGGTTGGACTTATGCAAACTCTGCGAATTTGCTTGCTGCAGGCGACGACACAAACGGATACGAAGGAACGGGAAATAGCGCTGGTTCGGCCTATGGAGCCGGCGGTGAGCAGAATCGAACCCACACGTTATCCAACGGGCAAATTGTGTGGGACATGGCTGGAAACGCCAGAGAGATCGTGGATGTTGACGGACTTGGTGGAACACTTTCCTACACCGGGGGAGCCGCAACGGCCTATGTCAATCTCAACTCTGCCGCGATGACAAGCTTCGTAAGTGGTGCGAGTTCGTCGAATGCAGTAGCTTTGAACTTAAGTATCTTTCCTTTGGATGCAACATGGTCTCACGAGTCGGAGAACATCGGCCGCTTTTATATCTCGTCAGGGGTGCGGGCGGGCCGATTGATTTCAAGGGGCGGCAACTTTTCCGCAAGTAATAGCCCCGGCATTTATGCGGGTGATGTGGATGGCGAAGCGGCGACAACGCGGCCGACGAGCGGTGGATTCCGCTGCGTGTTTCGGCCGAATTAGCCAACGACGATCAGTAGTAATATAACAAGCGAAGGTCGTGGCGCGTGGAGCTTGCGCCCGCGGCTTCGGCCGTGAACCGAAGGCTCGCGTTCTAGGCGAGGCTCAAGTTAAAGCCGACAGCGTGGTGACGGAACTCCTGTTCGCGGCCTTTTATGTCGTAGCGAAAAAGGGATTCGGCGAGGAGAGCGACTTTGCCGTAGTTCCATCGAAGAGAAAATCCCGGGCCGGCACCGATGCGAAATTTTTCGTCGACAAAGTCGGGGCTGGTCACGGCCGCCATTCTCAGCCACATCGTGAGATCGAGATGTGACCAGAGCGTGACAGTGGGGCCAGTGCCACCGCTGAGTTCCCACCACGAGCAGGTTTCCGAACCCGTCAGCACGCAGTCGTTTTCCACTCCGCGATCGTAGGCCAATTTTAAACGCCACGAAGAGCCACTCGTGAAGGTGTCAACAGGTGCCAACGAGATGACTTCGTACAAGGTCGCGTGATCCACCGCGATCTTGCTGCTGCCATCGGATTTTGCCTGAGGCGTCCACAAAAGTCCAAAATGGCCCATCGTAATCTGGGCGGTTGGTGGGTAGCCAAGTTTGGGATCCAGTAGATCGTGCAGCGCGAGTTTGAAATCCAAGAGATAACTTTTTTCTCCTGCGAAGTCGCTGAAACCCAATCCAAGTCGTCTTGAACCTTGGGCGCTGTGAGGTGCTTCGTTCCAAGGTGGCTCAGGATTGAGCGGCTCCGAGGCGCCGCCAGTTTCTGCACGCTTGACGAGGATTTGTTTTTTGAAATCGTACTTGGCTTCTTTTCGGAGAATTTCTTTTGGATAGCGGTAGTCAAGATAGTCGATCGCTGCATCGAGCGCTTTTCGCTGGCTTTCGAGATCAAGGCCCGTGGTCAGTTGTTCCAACGATTCGTTTTTGGCGAATTGTCGCAAAGCTCGTTTCTCGTTGTCGTCGAGTCGGCCGTATCGGTTTTCAAACGTCGAACGCACGGACGGGCGAAAGTGAATGCGCGTGACGAGATCTTTTTGCCGGTAAAGGGTTTGTACGGTGTCGGCCGGCATCACGTGCGCTTTTAAAACATCGGTGAGGTGCAGAGTTGGGCGAGCGACTTCCAAAATCGAGAGGATGCGATACGAGCAGTTCTCTTTGAAATAGTGGTAGTTGAAGCTCGCATCGAGGAGCTCCCAGATGTAGGCGACGGCCATCGCGACTTCATCTCGAGAAAAGTTTAAGTCGTACTCCCAGAGATCGCGCGATTCGAAGTCATTGTACTCGCGGACTTTGTAATAATACGGATTGATGTCAAACGAACCCGGCATCAATCCGGAAACACCCAAAAACGAATAGACGAAGGGATTGTCCGACACTTTCATCGCCGCGTACCCGACGCCATAGTCAGAAAGCTCATATCGTTCGCAGGCCGGTGAGGGGAACTTCGTCCCCAATGTTTTTTCAAGCCAGAGTTTTCTTGCCGGAAAAACGCAGGCGACCGGATCTTCAAATTTTCCGTCACGAGAGAGAACTTTTCGCGTGTTTTTCGTGAGCTCTTCAATAGTCGTGAGGAGTTCGGCTTCGGGATTTCGCGAACCGTTGGCATTCAAGAAAAACTGTGGCGACTTCGCCGGGCTTTCAACACCTCCCGAGAGTTTGGCCAAGAGTTTAGGTTGGTATTGTAGCAAGAGATGCCACGATCGGTGAGTGTGGAGTTTTTCCGCTCGGGCCTTTTCTAGCAGGACTGGCAAGTCAGATGCTGTGTTGACGGTCACAGCATTGACGGATGCCGCGTTGGCGGATGCCGCTGTAGAGAAAATAAAAAGCCCCACCGAAGTGAGGCCTTTCATCAGATTTCGAAGAGAAATCAGCCTTGGCAAGATTGCGCCAAAACTTGAATTTGTTCAGACGAGTCTGCGCCTTCGGCGTAGATCGACTTGAAGTTTTGTTGAAGAGTCGCGCCGAACGATGCTTGGCAGCCCAACATGTTGTTGAGAGTTGCAAGGGTTTCGCCTTGGCCACGAGCGATGTCGTTTTCCAGGGCAACGGCGTTCGACTTGATGAACGAGTCGACTTCCGCTTTTGCGAAGAGGCCTTTACCGTAGTTCGAAGTACCAGTTGTGATACCGAAAGTTTGAACGCCTGTTCCGTTCAAAGTTGCAGCCACGATTTGCATCGCGCCTTCTTCTTTTCCAAATACGAGTGAACCGAGACCGCAACCCGCAACACCGTAAACGCCGTTGCCTTTGAGGCCGCTCTGCGCGTTCGCTGATGGTGCGAAGCCAAACGAGAACATGCCAGCTGCGGCGATTGCCGATGCAAGAACCAATACTTGTTTCTTCATGATGAACCTTTGCTTCTTCCTTAAGACGTCATTGTCCTTAAGCTTGTAGGAAAACTATGAAAAATGCGGCGCCAAAATCAAGTGACCAATCGGCTGACTAATCAAACGGCTAATCATTTGTCGGATTGTGTTTTCGCTTGTTCTGCCTAAAAACTATGAAACAATAAAGCGGTGATGCGCTCATTTATTGTGCTTCTAATAGGCTTACTTGCGACCAGTTTGGCGGGCGGCTTGGGCCTCGCGCCGGCGAATGCGCAAGGAAGTTCGGGCAAAAACGTGAACCTGGGTGTTCCGGCCTTCACGCGCTTTGCTGTTTTCCCGCTGGAATTTGAAGGGGAGCGAGGCACGCGCATTGACAAGGCGACAGCCGATCGCCTGGACGAGACCTGGTGGCAGGTCCGCGAAGAACTAGCCGACACGGGTCGTTTTCTGGTGGCGACAAAGGCGTTTTTGCAGAAGGCCGATGTGTTTTCGCCGCGTGGCCTTTTGAGCACCGCCGATGCGGTGATCTTGGGCCGATATGTCGAGGCCGATGCCATCATGACGCTTAAGCTCGAGAGTCGGGAAATCAGCCTCTTTGTTTGGGATGCGTCGGACGGAAGTCTTGCGTGGAAGTCCCAGGTGGAACTTCACCCCTCAATCTTGATTCGCGACCAAGTTGGCAAAGTCGCTAAGGGCATGGTTCGCGAGTTCATTGCGGCGATGCCATATCATGGCGTGACGCTGAAGGACCAACTCGCACGTTCCGCAGTTTTTGACGAAGGCGGGAAGAAGTTTGCTCGGGTTCAGGTCGGCGGCAGTGCAGATGGCGCATCGACGCCCACGGCCATTGTGCCGGGCCAAGAGGTGCAGTGGATTCAGTTGCAAAAGTCGGGTCTGGAACCACTGTTTCAAGGCGGCGCCAAGCCCATCGTGAAAGCCGAGGGAACAATTCGCGAGGTCATCGGCCGGGTGGCGAAAGTTGAAATTCGTCGTGCTTTGGACATGACGGCCATTCGTGAAGGAGCGCTGCTGGCGGTGCCTGCCGAAGCCGAGCGGCTGCAGAAACAGGTGAGTCTGAAAGGGGCTGCGGAAAAGACAGGCGTTGATTCGGCCGTCGTGACCCTGCTTGCCACGAATGAAAAGGGTGGCGCTCTCGAACCGGAGGGGCGCCGTGCCGAACGCGAGCGCGATGAGACCGGAGCCTTGGCCACGACACTTTCCATTCTCGGAAGCCTTGCCGTCATCCTACTTCTTGCGTTCTAATGGGACGTGGCCGAGTGGGAATACCGATCTGAAATTGAGGGCGACGTCGCCTTCTTCCGTTATGCGGGAGAAAATCTCGAGCGTGCGTTCTCGGAAGTTTACGTTTGGGATCTTGATAAAACCTATCTCGACACCAGCTGGGCCTCGCTCTCGGAACTCTGGCGCACGGCTTTGGAAAAGGCCTTTCAAAAAAAGAACATCCCAGGCACGGCGACGCTGGTTCGTGCGTTGCGTGCAGGTTGGGAAGACAATCGCGGACAGCTGGCGTTCCCGATTTACTTCATCACGGCAAGTCCGCCTCAGATGGAAGAGAAGATCACCCAGAAGCTGACCCTCGACGACATCAAGCCGCTTGGTGCGTTTTACAAGGACAACCTTCGCAATTGGAAACCTTCACGCTGGTGGCGCCTGACGAAACAAGTGGGATTCAAGGTGCAGTCGCTTCTGCAATTGCGTACGCGCCTGAAGGAAGATGTTCGCCAAGTTTTGTGGGGTGATGATTCGGAGAGTGATGCGATCATCTACTCGCTGTACTCCGACATCTGCGCTCGGCGCTGGACAGAAAAACAGTTGATCGAAATTCTCTCGCGACTGCATGTGATCGGCGAACAGACAGAGACGATCTTAGACCTGCAAGACCAAATTCCAAAACATGATCCCGTGGAGAAGATCTACATCAACCTCGCCACGGATACCGATCCGGAGTACTATTTGAAGTTCGGTCGTCGCTGTGTGCCGACGATCAACTCTTTGCAGGCTTCGCTGGATCTCTTTCAAGATGGCCGCCTGAGTGTGGCGCGTGTCTTAGAGGTCGCGCGCGATATGCGAGAAAATTATGGCATCACGCGGGCTGAAATGGAGGCCAGCGTTGATGGCTTGGTGCGCCGACAGGTGTTGGGGCGTCCAGCGGTCCAGGCCATCTTGCCAGAGCTTGCGGCTCACGATTTTGTTTCGCGAGACTTCAAGACCTCGGTCGAACCTCGACCAGTTGAAGAATCTCAAGACGGCCGCGTCTACCGTCTCGAGGGCACTCACGAGCCCTGGATTCCTGACGGCATCGATTATCTCCACGAGTCTCGCTGAGAGAGCTATTGCTGCGTGTTATGGGTTCGCAATAGAGGCGAACTATTGAACGATCTGTTTTATCGATTTCACGAACTGTCTCTCGTTGGCGAAAGTCATTGAGAATACAAACGTGACATTTTCAACCATCCAACCCCAGCACGACTACAGGAGACTTTCGCTCATGGCACAGACAAGCTTACGTCGATTCGCAATGTTAGCCAGCGCACTTCCGTTTATCGGAACTGCCGCGCTGACGACGCCGAATTCGGCTCATGCAACGCCCCCAGGCATGCTCGCAAAACAACAAGTCGCGCTTTCTGCCAACCAATTCTGGTGGCCAGAGCGTTTGGATCTCTCGCCGCTTCGTCAGCACTCGGAGCTTTCGAACCCTATGGGTTCAAACTACAAGTACGCCGAAGAGTTCAAAAAACTCGACATCAAGGCCGTGAAAAAAGACATCGAAGCTTTGATGAAAAACTCGCAAGAGTGGTGGCCTGCAGATTGGGGACACTACGGCCCATTCTTCATTCGTATGGCGTGGCACGGAGCGGGTACCTACCGCACACTTGATGGTCGCGGTGGTGCGGCCGGTGGCCAACAGCGTTTTGAACCGCTGAACAGTTGGCCCGACAACGTCAACCTCGACAAAGCTCGTCGTTTGCTTTGGCCGGTGAAGAAAAAATACGGCTCGAAGATTTCTTGGGCCGATTTGATGGTTCTCACAGGAAACGTGGCCCTTGAATCGATGGGCTTTAAAACATTTGGCTTCGCCGGTGGTCGCACAGACGACTGGGAAGCGGATGTTGTTTACTGGGGAGCTGAGAAAAAGTGGTTGGAAAACAAAGAACGCTACAAGGCGGACAAAAAACTGGAAAGCCCGCTGGCGGCTGTTCAGATGGGTCTCATCTACGTGAACCCAGAAGGTCCTAACGGAAACCCAGATCCACTTGCGGCGGCGAAAGACATTCGTGAAACATTCGGCCGCATGGCAATGAATGACGAAGAGACGGTGGCGTTGATTGCCGGCGGACACACGTTCGGTAAGGCGCATGGCGCACACAAGCCTGACAAGTGTGTTGGTCCAGACCCAGCAGCTTCTGGTCTTGAAGAGCAAGGTTTTGGCTGGAAGAACAAGTGCGGCGACGGCCACGGAAAAGACACGGTCACAAGTGGTCTTGAAGGTGCGTGGTCAGCAGCTCCGACACAATGGACAACTCAGTACCTCGACAACTTGTACAACTTTGAATGGGTGAAAACAAAGAGCCCGGCTGGCGCGATCCAATGGATTCCCAAAGGTGGCGCGGCCAAGGACCTTGTTCCGGACGCTCATGTTGCGAACAAGCGCAATGCTCCGATCATGTTCACGACGGACATCGCTCTGAAAGAGGATCCCGAGTATCGCAAGATCACGACACGTTTCCGCGCGAATCCAAAAGAGTTTGAGATCGCGTTCGCGAAAGCGTGGTTCAAGCTCACTCACCGTGACATGGGCCCTCGCGCTCGTTACATCGGTGCGGAAGCTCCAAGCGAAAATCTGATTTGGCAAGATCCAGTCCCTGCTGGCGTGAAACTCAGCGCGGGCGATGTATCGAGCTTGAAGTCGGCCATCGCGAAAACAGGTCTCTCGACGTCGGAACTCGTGCGCACAGCATGGGCGGCAGCTGCTAGCTACCGCGCAACCGATATGCGCGGTGGTGCAAACGGTGCACGTCTTCGTTTGGCTCCGCAAAAAGATTGGGCCGTAAACGATCCGGCTGAAACAGCCAAAGTCGTAGCGCGCTTAGAGCAGGTTCAAAAGGACTTCAACAAAGGCGGAAAGAAAGCTTCGCTTGCGGACATCATTGTCTTGGGCGGTGTTGTTGGAATCGAGCAGGCGGCGAAATCCGCTGGCGTGAAAGTCAACGTTCCGTTTACTTCGGGCCGCGGCGATGCTTCGCAAGAGCAAACCGATGTTGCATCGTTTGCGGTGCTTGAGCCGAAGGCGGATGCGTTCCGCAACTACTTCAGCCACGAGAACTATCTTCCACCTGCAGAGGCGTTGGTTGATCGTGCATCGATGCTGAGCTTGACCGTGCCAGAGATGACGGTTCTTGTTGGTGGACTTCGTGTTCTTGGTGCGAATGCTGGAGCGGCGAAACACGGTGTGTTCACTGCGAAAGTTGGCGCTCTGTCGAACGACTTCTTCGTGAACCTTCTCGACATGTCGACAAAGTGGCAGAAGTCGAAAACCGAAGGTCTTTATGAAGGTGTTGATCGCAAGTCAGGTGCGGTGAAGTGGACGGCGACTCCTGTGGATCTGATCTTCGGATCGCACTCGGAGCTTCGCGCGATCGCAGAAGTCTATGCAGCAGATGACGGTAAACAAAAGTTTGTTCAGGACTTCGTTTCAGCTTGGAACAAAGTCATGATGCTCGACCGCTTCGACGTGAAGCGCTAAGACGCATCGAAATGTCAGGCTCTCGAGTTGAGTTTGAGGGCATGAATCGGCCATCATGTAGATGATGATGAGAAGCTTGCCGTTTCAAATTAAACTCGAGATCTTTTTGCCGATCCTACTGGTCATCTTGCTTTGCTGGGCTCTTTTGAACTCTGGAATGCAAGATGACTTTCTTCGGACAAATCATTTCTTCAGAAGCGGCGATTTCGTCGCTTTTGTGCTTTTGGGGAACTTCGCACACAATTTTTTCTTTCTCTGGCAAATGGCAAGAATGCCGGAGTTTCAGGATTGGGCTCGAAACTACCGATTCTATGGCCTCTCGATCTACGTCATCTTGCCGGTTCTATTTCTTCTACTGTGGGCCATCTTCGGGATGGGCCTTGGCATCAGCAGAGTGATGCCGATAAAAAGTTTAGAC
>CAKQVW010000108.1 GCA_934277865.1 uncultured Pseudobdellovibrionaceae bacterium
ACTCTCGCGAGCGAGGGCATGGATGCCCGCCTTCCCGAATAGTCCGACACCTCTCACCAGCGCCTTAAAAAAACACCCCGGCTCTCAAGTCCACACAGCCAGCCGGGGCAGTTTCTAGATATTGTACTTGAGGCAGTCGACGATTTTCATTTTCAAGGCACGGCGGGTGGCAAAATACGATGCGCACACGGCGGCCAGGACCGTTGCAAAGAGTGCCGTAAAGAATGCACTCTCCACATAGAGGATCTTGATCGGAATTGGCTCGCTTGCGCCGGGAAGCACGATTGGAATACTCGCACGATTGATGAGCGCCATCGCCACCATGGCCAGCACCACGCCCACAATAGACCCAAGGAATCCCAGAATTCCGCCCTCCATCACGAATAGACGTAAAACATCCTCACGTCGCCGGCCGATCGCCCGCAGCGTGCCGATCTCCCCCGTTCGTTCGGCGACCGCCATGCTCACCGCACTCATTGTCGACAGGAAAATTAAACTAAAGATGATCGCGGCGACGACTTTGTTTTGTGAGTCAAAAAACGCCTCTGTTTGATTGTACAAACGTGCAAGCTCTTTCCACACCCGTGCCCGTTCACCCTCGCCAAGTACGGCGCGAATCGGGCCAATCGCCGTGTCGACCATCTCGTGCGCCTTGAGCTTGATGACCACACGTTCGGCCGTGGAGGTATCCAAAAGCTTCTGAGCCGTCTCGATAGGAATAAAGACGGTGGTGTCATCGATCTCTTGAATGACCGTGCGAAATACCGAAATCACTTCCGTGTCGATGGCGTTGATACCGCCATCGGCCGTCTGCCCGATCAAAGTCAACGTCTGCCCAGGCTTTGCACCGATCGACTTGGCAAGGCCTTCGCCGACGGCCGCGATCATGCGATTCTCCGCACCGGTATGTTTGAGAAACGACTCACCTTCAATGATTGTGGTTTCGTTTAATATCTCTTTTTCGATTTCCGGTTCGTAGCCGACGATCTGGGCTGCCACCGACCGATCGCCCGTGGACACCAATCCATAAAATGACTGTCTTTGCGAAACCGAGCGCACGCCCTCGATCGAGGCGACCTTCTTTTTCAACTCGGCCGGATCCCGCAACTGGCGTTCGAGAAACGAGTCTTCACTGTCTCGATCCCACAACTTCTGATTGCCTATCTGAACATGCCCATATTGGCTTTCGACAGCTCCCCAGCGGGTTGCATCCAAAATGTTGGCGGCAAAGCCGTGAAAGATCACAACCGCCGAATATCCTCCCGCCATGATCATCAAGTTCAAGGCCGTTCGGCGAGAGTTCCGAAGGAGATTTCTCAAAGCCAGCTTCAAAGTCATTTTCCACCTCTTTCCAGGTCGTCCTGCACTCTGCCGTCAGAAAGGTGCACCACTCGATCCACTTTCGAGAGCACCAGCGGATCATGGCTCGCCATGACCACCGTGACGCCCATCTCTTGGCGAATCGCCTGCAGCAGATCAAGAATCTCTACAGCGGTTTTTTTATCCAAGGCCGCCGTTGGCTCGTCAGCAATGATGAGTGACGGCTTGTGAACAATCGCGCGGGCGATCGCCACGCGCTGACGTTGTCCTCCCGAAAGTTCATCCGGACGATGATCGGTGCGATCACCGAGTCCCACTCGCTGCAATGCCTGCTTGGCGAGCTGAGTGCGTTCCTGCGAACTCATAGCACGATCGACTAAGGCGTATTCTACATTTTCAAGTGCCGTCAAAACCGGGATCAGATTGAAGTTTTGAAAGATGAACCCAATTCTCTCCGCGCGCACACGAGACAGATCTTGGTCGGAAGATCCCGCCGTCGACATGCCAAATACTTTGACCTGCCCCTCAGACGGCTCATCCAAACAACCCAGCAGGTTTAAGAGAGTGCTCTTGCCGCTGCCCGAAGTACCCGCTAACGCCACGACCTCGCCTTTTTTTATCGACAGACTGACTCCGCGAAGTGCCAGCACATCTTTTCGTCCAAGCAGGTAGGTCTTTTTCACGTCTCGCACTTCGGCCACTAAATCGGAACGACTATCCTCAGCCACTGAACACTCCTTTGATCACCCACATCACGCGACTGGATTTTTTTAAAGAACCAAACTGCGAATCGCGCTCGCCACCAAACAACCATGTCTCTAGTCCAACTTCGAAATTTCGCCGATACGGGTTCAGTACAGAAGCTTGCAGCAACCACGATCCGTCGGCGCCCGAGAGGGCACCAAAAAACTTGTAGCGAGTTCCCGAGTCAGGGTCCTTAAATAGCTGAGCGCCAATCGACCACTCCGTCTCGCGGCGACCAAAGCTCTGTGGAACGGAGACCCTGTCGTAGGACCCCTGAACCCCAGCCTGCCACCCAGATAACCATCCTCTGTGCCAGGGCCAATCAAGACCAAGAACAACCACTTCCTGCTCGCCTTCGATTTCCCCAAGTGGATTTAGCAGCGAGTTTTGTCGGATGTTGAACGAACGATTGATGTTTTTTAAAACTTCACTGCGCACGACATAACGTTCTCCCGCCCACGTCATCGTCCACCCATAAGTCTGCATTCGGGTGCTTTTGGTTCGAATCCGAACCTGAGTCAGACTAAGCGGTGTCACCTGAAAAATCGGCTGGCGGTCGATGTGAGAAAACCCAAAAAACGCGAAATCAAATGCACCCAACTGCGCCCGCGCGCGTACTCCAAAGTCGCCTTCCTTGTTTGTGGGATTGGCCGACTGGTCGAAGTCCATGCTCATGCCACGAAACTGATCTTGAAGCGCCAACGGAAAAAAATCCGAAGAGGGATACGGCAGTTTGTTTGGCCGATAAAATGGCAAATACACGCCCTGCAAAGACCAGTCGGAATGGGCGTATATCACGTTCACGGCCTCTACCGGATCACTCAGATCACGAATTTCACCAAACCCCGCTTCTCTAAAATCTTTTGGATTCACCACATCGGCAAAAAAGGATCCAAACGCTTCGCCCCACGTAAAAACTTGCGAGCCTATACGGAAAATCAAGGCGCCCGATTGAAATTCCAGATTGGCTTCGCGAAGCAAAGCTTCTGGCGGATCTTGTTTTTCGAGATCTGCAAAGTGATGCCGAGCGAGCGAATAGGCACCATCACCTCGAATTCGAGCTCCGAGCTGAAACGACCAGGCATCGCTCAAATCCCCTTCGGCCAGCATCGAGGCTTGATGCTGCAGCGTCGCCACACCCATCGGCTCGGCGACGCGTGCCCCATAGCGGAATCGCGAATCCAAACGCCAAGACACTTCGGCAAGCACGTCTGCCGAACCCGCCAACCAAGTCAGCGTCCAAGTCAGGGCGAGAATCCTCAGATTTGCTAGTTGCCTCATCGTCCAATAGATTCTTTAGAGAACGTCGAAGACGAAATCGCCTCACGACTGAACTCGGAGTAGTGAAGAACAGAGACACGACTCTTTTCGATCGCATCTTCCACCTTCATCTGCACCAGTCGATTTTTTCCCAAAACCGAACCGTACTTTTCAAAGTAGCCACGTTTCATCACTTTGCCAGATGTCGAGAGAAAGTGTGCCTTCACCGGAGCACCTGTTTTTGAGTCCAACCAGTAATCGACCGCCGCATAAGTTGCGGATTTCGACTTGGCTTTCAGCTTTAATAGCGTCAGCTTTTTCCCGCCGTCGACGTCTTCTCCTCCAAGAGTCGCCGTGTAATCACCAGCAAAGTTGGTGTTGGCTAAGTCACCGTTGGCAACCTCTCCAGTTAGCTTTTGCTGCAGGCTCACACGCACTGGTTTGCGAATATCCGGCGAGTAAAACCAAAGCTCCGATTGGACCATCAAAAGTTTTCGCCCCTTCTGCCGCTCCGGTTTCACCGTCTCAACAAGAGATCGACCTTTGCCATCGCTGAGGACACGATACTCGCTTTCTCGCTGCTGCTTTCCCTTTTTGAAGTCGACAACTTTCACACGAAAGCGCACGTCGCCACTTGGAAACCGGAAGTCATCCGCTGCTTTGACCAACGCTTCGGGATCGACAGACGCCGCCCTCAACTCAGTAGACGCGGTGGTGAAACAAAGCAGACAAACCAAAGTTCCAAATAAATTTCGAGTCATGAATACCATGCCATCATCCTAGCAAGAGTCCCTCTTGAATCGAAACGTGATCGTCAACAAGTTGGACACGCCCGACTTTGGTAGCAACCGGCTGCCTTTTCGAGGAACCTCGCCTTGAAACACTTTTCTTGGCGCCAGGCACGAACACGACGGCTCGCATTGAGAAACAACGACTTTTCTCCTCAATAATCCCAACCCAAAGCCGAGGAGATTACATGCGCCCGCTCACTCGACTTTTCTCTCGAAACAAGATCCGCTCTTTCGTGATCAGCAATCTGCCTCACTGGATCAAGCCTCACCTTTATCGCAGAATGATACACATCGACGACACCCAGCTCGATGGGCTTGAGCTTTCTATCGCCACCAGTAAAGAGGACCTTTACGAAGCCTTTCGGCTACTTCACGAAAATTATGTTCGTTCCGGCTATATGAAGCCCCATGCCTCGGGAATGCGAATCACCAAGTACCACACGCTTCCCAGCACCACGACAATCGTCGCCAAGCTCGAGGGCAAAGTGGTAGGAACCGTGTCACTTGTCAGAAATGGCATCTTCGGCAGTCCTGTCGAAAGCATTTTTGATCTTTCGGAGTACCGAAAAAATGGTGGCCGAATCGCCGAGGTCTCAAGTCTTTCGGTTTCGCGAGAGTTCTCGGGCAAACATGGCAAGATCTTGTTTCCCTTGCTCAATTATCTTTATCAATACTCCGTCCGAAGTTTTGGAGTCGACTACCTCGCGATCGCTGTGAATCCAACGTGGTGGGACTTTTATGAACACATTCTTCACTTCAAACGACTTAAGTCCGACATCGTATCCAACTACTCGTTTGTAAACGGCTCTCCCGCAGTTGGGGGAATTCTCGACCTTCGCTCTGCGCCGCAAGTCTATGAAAGCGCCTATGGGAACTTGCCTAAAAACCGAAATCTATTTGAGTTTTTGGGTAAGCGCATTCTTCCCGGCGCTCGCTTCCCGAAGCGTTCTTTCGGAGAAGTCTCCGACCCTGTGATGACGCCAGATCTCTTCCGACATTTTTTCATCGAACTCTCGACGGTGCTAGAGGATCTCGACAATCACGAGCGACGAGCGCTTCACAATCTCTACCGAAGCACGAAATTTCGCGAGTTGATCCCAACTCCCCTGTTCTATACCAATCGGGAAATTCTTCGACCAGGCGGCGCTCGCCACGACGCTGAATTCCCCGCTAAAATTACGCTACACAACGGGGCCGAAGTCCTCTGCCAGATCAAAAACGTTAGCCCTCAAGGAGTGATGATTGCAGCCAGTCGAGGATTCCGCCACGGCGAGGAACTCACTCTAGAAATCCATCCTTCCTCCAATCCGTCGATTGCGCTGAAAACTCGAATTGCTTGGTCGACCAAAGACGGCATCAGTGGCCTTGAAATTTCGCAGCCTCCTGGCCAGTGGGTGGAATTTGTCCGCCGATTCGAAGAATCCCTTTTAAATCCAGCCACCAAATCGGCTGGCTAGGCCAGTTAGGCAACCACCTGTCATTTCAGCGAGAATGACGAGATGGATTCCAACAAATTTCTCGCCGCCCTCAAGTCGACCGGCATCCCCGTTCAGTCCAAGGCTGCCGCCTTCGAAAAGGATGCTTCTTTTTTTCAGCGAAAAATCTTGGGAATCATTTCTCCGACTTCGCAAGCTGATGTCGCCCGATCTGTGCGTCTCGCACAGGAACACGATATCTCGCTGTATCCAATCAGCGGAGGAAAAAACTGGGGCTATGGTTCGGCTCTGCCCGTGAGCGAATCGGCTTGGCTACTTGATCTTTCTAAACTTACTCGCATCGTCCACTACGACGCCGAACAGATGGCGATCACGATCGAACCCGGCGTCACGCAAGCGTCCCTCAATCAGTATCAAAAGGACCATTCCATCAACGCAATGACTCCCAATACGGGAATCGGTGCGCATGGAAATATCTTGGGAAATATTTTAGAGCGAGGCTTTGGCGTAGCCCCGCTGCAAGATCATGCCTCGTCCCTGATGTCGCTCAAAGCGTGCCTAGCGGACGGTACAGAGTTTCAGAGTTTTTTTCGTGGGCTGCCTCACTCCATCGATGGCGGATACAAATGGGGAATTGGTCCATCGCTAGAACCTCTGTTCTTTCAATCCGGATTCGGCGTGATTACGGAAGCCACCATCAAACTCAGCAAACGGCCTCAGCACATTGAATTAGCCGTGATGTCGATTGAATCCAACGACGACTTTCGCCGTGCGATTCAATATGGACGCGAACTCAATTTCAGCTTTCCTGGCCAAGTACAGGCCTTCAAAATTTTTGATGCTCCGCAGGTGAAAAAAACCCTTGGGCAAAATTCCGACAGCCTGTTTGGCGTCAAAATCAATTCGTCACGGATTTGTATCGCCGTACTTTATTCCAACTGCTTTCAAGCGAGTTCGTTGCGAAAAGCCGTCACGAATGTCGCAACTCAAAATGGGTTGCGACGGCCGAGGTATTTTTCCAGAAAAAGGATTGATCGACTTACTTCGCTTTTGAATGTTTGGCCGTTTTCGAGCTTCATGAATAACCACGCGCGGCCGCTGAGAAGTCTGCATGAGTACATGCGCCTTGCGGAAGGTTATCCCAGCTCTATCGGGCTCAATCTGCTTTATCCAGAACTCGAAAACGAAGCACTTGAATCCGTCAACCCGGCGCACGACGAAAAAGGCATCCTTTGGTATGCACCCATCTTACCGATGAGGCCCGATCTCGTCTTTCATGCCCTCACACGCATCTCCCAGTTGGCCACAAACCGAGGCGCACCAAAACCGTCGATGACTATCACTTGTGTCAGCGAGTCGACCGCGGCGATCACGGTTCCTTTGCTGTTTGAGAGGTCTTCAAAGGAAGCAACCTACGAGCTCTATCGCGAGCTTTTAAGCGTAGGCGCCAAAGAGGGCTTTTTCCCCTACCGGGTGCCGATCGCCTTCATGGCCGAGCTCATGCAGTTCCACCCAGACTATTGGGCCCAAGTAAATCGCATTCGTCAGGCCTTTGATCCCAAACAAACACTGGCGGCCGGGCGGTACAGCACACTCTGATTCCAAATTTGCACCCCCATGATTCAAAGATGGAAACAGATGTGAATTGCCTATGACTATCGTGCCCTCTCGCTTGATCATGAGGACACAATGTCAGAACACGATCACTTCTCGCCAAGCCTCGCTTTTTCAAGAAATATCGGTTGGCTCACGCCTCACGAGCAAGAGCAGCTTTCCAAAGTTCGCGTTGGTATTCTCGGAGCCGGTGGTGTCGGCGGCCAGTACGCAGAGATTCTCGCCCGGCTTGGTGTGCGCGAATTTGTGATTTGGGACCCTGACGAATTTTCGATTGAAAACACCAATCGCCAAAATCAGTGCCAAGCTTCGACCTACGGAAGAAAAAAAGCCGAAGTTCTGGCAGAACTCATACGTGATATCAATCCGACGGCGACCGTCCGTTCGTACGCGACAGCCATGACCAAAGACGAGTTGGACGGCTTCTGCCTATCCATCGACTTCTATTTTGACGGGCTCGACTTCTTTGAAACCGACATTCGCATAGCCGTGTTTCGCGCCTTAAGACACCACCAGCGCCCAGCCATCACGGTCGCACCGGTTGGCACCGGCGCATCAGCGCTGCTCTTTACGGATCGTTCAATGTCCTTTGATGACTACTTTGGTCTTCACCTCGTACAAGATCCCGTCGTACGTTCGATCTATTTCCTCACCGGCCTGACACCGACATTGATGCAACGTCGGTATCTGGTCGACCAATCACGTACTGACCTTGCAAAAAGACAAGTCCCCTCGCTTGGGATCGGCGTTTACACCGCCGCTTCAATAGCTGCCACCACGTTTTTAAAGGTCGTACTCCAGCGCGGCCCGGTGAGGCCAGCGCCTTGGTCCTTGCACTTTGATCCCTATCTCGGCGAACTCAAATCGCGTTACACGTTTTGGGGATATCGCAACCCCATCCAAATGCTCAAACGCTGGATCGCCATGAAGGTGCTAAAAACCCGCCCCGCTTAACATGCCGACTTACGGCCGCTGTAACACCAGGAACAGAGCATTTCCACGGACGTCTTGGTGAACAATCACAAATCCAGCCTGCTCGGCCTGCTTAAGAAACTCGTCTTCTCGATAGGCGCGATACAAGATTCCCTTTTGTGCGCCCCAGCGATTGATTTTATCTGCAACCCATCGCTGAACTCGAAACCCTCTTGGCTCCAAAAGCACATTGGTCGCAAGCCATCCGCCAGGCTTCAAAACCCGGTACAGCTCGCCAAGCGCAATTTCGATTTTCGAAAAACAGTGGATAGCGTTTGCGACATTCACCGTTTGAAAATGCCCGTCGGCAAATGGCAAACTGTGAACATCGGCTGCCAACAATTCGATTTCCGGTCGCCCCCCAAACCGTTTCCGTGCGCCGCTTAACATCTGCTCGGCATAGTCAAAACCCACAATTTTCCGAATCATTTGGCGACCACGCCGACCAAGCGTCAAAAGAACCAAAGAAAACAGTGTGCCCGAACCAATTGCCGCCTCGAGATGTTCACCACCTTGGTTCAACAAAAGATTTCGCCGGAAAAACTGAATCTGACCAATTAACGAACCACGATAGGCAAGCTTCAATATGAAGAACCCTCGTAGGTCATACCACCACGAAGGTGACTCATACCCGGTTTTCTCACCCATTTGGCTGTCGACACTTTCCATCATGGCGTCAGCTTAAAAGATCCAGCACCGACCCACCTACGGAATTAGTCGAGACGAACTGATTCTGCTAGATCGGGTGTTTTTTCGGTTACGGTTTTTCGTCCACGCTAAAGTGATGACCAATGACGATCCGAATTTCTTTTATAGATTTGGGAGTGCTGTGG
>CAKQVW010000109.1 GCA_934277865.1 uncultured Pseudobdellovibrionaceae bacterium
GCCAATGGGTGGCAACCAAACTTTCAAGTCTTGCCGGGTGATAAATTCCGGATACATCCCGCCGGTTTCTTGGAAGAGAATTCGGCGAAGCTCACCTTCATCGACACCAAGCCGTGCCGCCATTCCCGGAAGATACCAAACAGGCTCAATCGCGACTTTCGTGACTTTGATATCACCGGTATCGAGAACGATCTTCCCATCTTTTTTAAGACGACCCTTCGCAATCGCCTCTGCGACTTCGGGAATCTGCAAATGAGCCTGAGTCACTGCAATCGATGGACGAATGTCATACCCTTGCTCAAAAAGCGGTTTGAAACCGATTTGCGGATCAAGCCCCCAAGGATCAAGAGAGACGATCTTCGTCGGATCCATCCACTGCGAGTAAGGTCCGATCTGTACCGGGCTTTGCGTGTTCTCTAAATCAGGGCGATGCTGCGGAGGAAATTTGCCACTGGCAATCGAAAGCGCACGGTAAACGGTGTAGCTTCCGCTGTGTGCACCGATCGCATTTCTGGCGCGCGGGTTCGTGAGGCTTGCCACGACAGGTCCGCGCTCCATTGCGGTCTTCGCGCCCCAGTTGATACTGAGTGTCTCTTTGAACTTCAAATTGTTATGTGATGCCAAAATTAAGTGGCGATTAACGGGCTTTCCATTGGTCGCACTTGAAGACTGTTTTTCCATACTACGTAAAACCCCTTTTTACCCCGATTATACTTTTACGACATCCATGTCGAGTCCGTCTGGCGCTCCCACTTCGTCGTGACCTTTTTGATATTGCTCCAAAAATCCAAACTCTGATGACCCGTGATGTCTCCGTGACCAAACTTCGAAGCGTTGATCCCACCAAACGAAAATGGCTCACGCGGAACAGGCACGCCGACATTGATCCCCACCATCCCCGTCGAAGCTTCACGCGCCACACGATCCGCCAGAGGACCGCTTGACGTAAATACGCTACAAGCGTTCCCGTACTCCACGCTGTTTTCGATCTTCATTGCCGAGGTTAAATCGGGAACACGAACGATGCTTAAGATCGGCCCAAAGAGTTCGATTTCCGCAGCCTCGGTGCCCGGCTGGATTCCATCGAGGACCGTCGGTCCCAACCAGTTCCCACCTTCTTTACCTTTCGGAGCTTTCGCTTTCCGACCATCGAGTAGTACCTTGGCTCCCGCTTTCTCAGCGCGATCAATGGCACCGCGAAGAAAATCGACTTGCGCCTTCGTAATCAAAGCCCCCATATCTTTTCCAAGCTCCAATGAGCCCGCTCTACGAACGATACGCTCGATGTGCGGGTCAACACCCTTCGCATCGCCGACAGCCAGAAGCACAGACGCCGCCATACAGCGTTGACCAGCGCAGCCCGTGAAAGAGTCCGAAATGCCGACGCCCGTGAGTTCCGGGTTGGCATCCGGCAAGAGCACGATATGGTTTTTTGCTCCACCCAAAGCCAAAACGCGCTTTCCTAAAGCTGTGCCTCTTGTATAAACGAGTTTTGCTACTTTCGTGGAACCGACAAAACCAATCGCCTTCACCAGCGGATGATCGATCACCGCCTCGACCACTTTCGCTCCACCTTGAACGACGACAAAGAGACCTTTTGGAAGACCTGCTTCCAGCAATGCGTTTGCTATGCGAATGGCCGTTAGAGGTGTCTTATCAGAGGGCTTCCAGACATAGGCATTTCCCAACGCCAATGCGATCGGTATGGTCCACATCGGAACCATGGCCGGGAAATTAAACGGCGTGCTGTTGGCGATCACACCCAATGGTTCGCGACGATACTCGCACGTCACTCCCCGAGAAATCTCGAGTCGGCCTCCGAGATCGAGATTCTGAATCGAGATTGCGAACTCTAGAACTTCGATACCCTTCATGAGCCCGGCTTTGCCTTCTTCGAAGGTTTTGCCGCTCTCCGCACTTTTTAGCGCCGAAATCTCGTCGAGATCACGAATCAGGATTTCGCGAAATTTAAACAGCACCTTCGCCCGCTCTTTTGCCGGCAGACGGCCCCACTCTTTTTGCGCTTCACTGGCAAGACGAATGGCCTTGTCGACCTGATCAAGGCTTGCGATCGTGCACGAACCGATTTTGCCGCCAGTGTGAGGCGAGTGGACATCGAAACTTCCATCTGTTCCCGGAACCCATTCCCCACCAATCAAGGCGTGACCAACGAGGTTGCTAACATTTGTAGATTCGATCGACATCGCAGACCTTCCTTAAAAAACCACCTTAAAAAACACCTAAGACGAGAGCGAAAGCAAAACGATAGGCAAAGTTCTGTCGGCAGGGAACTGTCTCGCACACACCTAACGCACCGCGCTCGCTCGCCACTAGCGAGGCCCTAGGCAAATCGCTAAACTGCTAGGTGATGAAAGACGCAACTCCCGTGGCTCAAGCGACATCCACCGAGTCCCTTTTCCCGTGGCTTCACAAAGCCACACCCGACGAGCAAGCCTTCGTTCGCGAAGCGCTGAGCTTCTTCGAAAATCCCGGCGCTGTTCATCAGGGCTTGGCGTTTCTAGGGCGTCCGATCGAAGCAATGAGCGAAAAACTTCCGGATCGCGCGAAAAAGATTATCGAAAAGAGCACGGATCGCGCTCTTAATATGGCGCTCAAGTCGGCTCTCAAACTTGAGAAATCTCCCAAGCTCCCTCACCGTCCACTGGCCGCGGCTATCGGTGGCATAGGTGGTTTTTTCGGCTGGGCCGGTCTTGCCGCCGACCTCCCGCTTACGACGGTGTTGATATTGCGTGGAATCGCCGATCAAGCCAAACAACATGGCTTTGATCTCGGCTCACGCGAGACACAGCTTGAATGCCTATCGGTTTTTGGAATGGGTGCGAGAGAATCTAGCTCCGACGACGCCATGAATTCCTCTTATTTTGCGAGTCGTGCCGCGATCACCAAAGTCCTAGCCGACAGCTCGGCCGCGGCTTTGCAAAAACTTGTCGCTCAAATCGCGCTTCGCTTTAAAATGCGTGTTTCACAAAAAGCCCTAGCCGAAGCGATTCCTTTGGCTGGCGCTGTCGGTGGCGCGGGTATCAATTATCTCTTTATGGACTTTTTTATTAAAACAGCCGACTATCACTTCGGCATTCGCGCGCTTGAGAAAAAATACGACGACCAAGCAGCAACTTAAATCGGAACGATTCTCCAATGGCTCAACCCGCAAACCTTCTTCAACTGCAAAACGGCAACAAGAGTTTTGGTCTAAAAACGCTGTTTGATAGTGCGCGGGTTTCGATCAACGAAGGCGAACACATTGGCGTGATCGGTCCAAACGGCGCGGGCAAAACGACGCTGTTTAAAATCCTCGTCGGACTCGACACGCTCGACCAAGGTGAAATCATTCGATCCAACAAACTGCGGATCGGTTATCTCGAACAAGAGGCGCATGAGCCTATCAACAAGTCGGCCGAAGAGTATCTCGAAGAAACGGCGACCAAACCTCTTTGGGAATTAAAGGCACTTGGGAAATCTCTGGGTCTTACCGATTATCACTTTACGCAGACCTTTCATCAGCTAAGCGGCGGCTATCGCATGCGGATGAAGCTGCTTGCATTGATCGGCCGTGAACCGAACCTGATGCTTCTTGATGAACCGACGAACTTCCTTGATCTCGAAAGCGTCATGGCTCTTGAAAACTTCCTGCAAAGTTACGAGGGAGCCTTTCTTTTGATTTCGCACGATCGCGAGTTCTTGCGACGCACGACGGATCACACCTTGGAAGTGGAACAAGGCGAAATCACCAAGTTCCCTGGAAATATCGACGACTACTTCGAGCAAAAAGCCATGCTGCGCGAAGTTCTAGAAGCGCAAGCCGCTCATCAAGAGGCGAAACGAAAACGTATCGAGGACTTCGTCGCACGCTTTGGCGCAAAGGCCACCAAGGCCAAGCAGGCACAAAGTCGCCTAAAAGCCCTCGACAAGATGGAGAAGATCGAAATTCGCGATCTTCCCGTTCGCGCAAAAATTCGAATCCCCGAACCGATTCATACCGGAAAAGAATCACTTCGCCTAGAGAACGCAGAGCTCGGATATGGCTCGAATTCCATTCTTAGAGGCGTGAATCTTCGCCTGGAGCGAGGCTCGCATCTCGGGGTCGTTGGTTTTAACGGCGTGGGAAAGTCGACCTTGCTGAAATCTCTTGGCGGTCGCATTCCGCTTCTTCAGGGAAAGCGCGAGCTTGGGCATCAGGTGTCGCTTTCCTATTTCGCCCAACACGTGGCCGAGGAGCTTCGTCCAGAGGCAACCGTGCTGGATTGCCTGGTTGAGGCCGCACATCCCGATATCAAACATCAAGAGATCCTCAATCTCGCGGGCTCCTTGCTTTTCGGTGGCGACGACGTACACAAGCCCGTGAGCGTTCTTTCCGGTGGAGAAAAATCGCGCGTGGCTCTTGGCCAGATTCTTTTGAAACGAAGCCCTTTGTTGCTTTTGGACGAACCGACAAACCACCTCGACTTCGACACCGTCGAAGCCATGACCGAAGCCCTTCGCGATTACGCAGGAACAGTAATCGTCGTGAGTCACGATCGCGGCTTCATCGGTCGCATCGCCAACAAGATCCTCGAGATTCGTGACGGAAAAGTTGAACTCTACCCTGGAACATACGACGACTATCTCTGGAGCCTCGAACGTGGCGCTCTAAAAGAGCTCTTGCGAAATACAAAAACGACATCCTCGGTGTCCACACTTCAAACTGGGACCTCTGATGAGACCGACAATCATCAGATCGCAGCGAACAAACCGCCAAGCCTCAAAGATCAAACCAGACGTTACCAGGCGGAAGCGAAGGAGCTGCAAAAACAGATTGCGAAATCTGAAACCAATTTGGCCAAACTGCTGAAGCAGCAAGACGAACTCCACGCCTCCTTGTCCGCGAACAACGCCACGGAAACCGCCGAGAAGCTTGGCAAGCTCTACGAGGACATCCAAACAACAGAAAACAAGCTTCTTGAAATGATGGAAAAACTCGCGGAAGCCGAAGACTACTTGCGAGACCGCGACCCGGCGAACTCGTAAGATTCAAACTGATAAGCAATCGTCAGCCCCGAGACGACCGTCGACGCCGACACCGGATACTGCCGACTTCCCATTCTTGCCGACAAAGCATCTTGCCATATTTCCGTCACTTCGAATTGCGATCTCGTGAAGAGCTTCACAAACCAATTCGTGCGCCAGTTATAGTTGTAGCCAAGCTCCGTTTGCGAGGAAAAACCCGTGCGTGTCGCCGTTTGATTGGCTCCATTTTGCCGCCACGAGACCTGCGACCAAAGAAAGGTTGGAATGATGTCGAGATACACGTAATGGCGACCGTTCAAATAGCCGACTTCCAAACCATACCCACCGGAAATCAACCACCGTACAAACTCCGGATCGCTTTCAACCAGTACGCCGTTTGGGATCGGAAGATCCGCAGCCTTCACGTGCTTGCGAGAAAATCGTAAAACCGGAACCGCGCTGAGTTCCCACTTCGATGAAAACTCTCGGCGTCGGTCTGGACTGCTTGAGAAGTTCAGCGAGCTTATATAGGTCACCCCTTGCGAAAACCAATCGTTCGAGTTCACAGGTTGCAACTGATAACTAAGCCCTGTCGACGCGAGTTCCACTTCCAAACGTTCAGAAACCAAATCGACACCGACCGTGTTGGGAATCAGCCTCGTCCACCAGGTGTTTTTCAGTTTCGTACCAAACCCCGGAATACGGCGGCTCAGCTCGGCCTCTTGGAAGGTCCACTTTGGCCCGGGGACCTTCGTGCCGGAAATCGTATTGAGCGCCATTGATTCCAGCGTGTAGGAATCCCCTTTTTTTTCGATTTTCGATTCGACGATCACCTCGGCGTCGAGTTGCCGATAGAGATTGCGACTTTGACCAGGATCACCAGAGTGAACATCGTAAAAATAATCGCTATCCAAAAAGATCGGCAGCGTCTCGCGATAGGGCTTCATCACGGGCGTACCGGCATAGCCGGGATAGGCCGAGGTTCCGGATTGTGTCGGAAGCTTTAAAGCCAACCACTCTCCGCCGAGATCTGAAACCTCCTGTGAACCCGCTTTGGGCGGAGCCACGGCAATACGGAATCGTTCGGCATTCGGGAGCTTTGCGCCGGGCTCCTTATAGTCCTGCGCGTCCCAAGCTGTACCGGTTGCAAGATCGATCAACCAAGAAAATGGTGCATAAGCGAAAAACACGAACCCACTAAAAAAGCTTCGCGACCAGCGGTAGCGTGTTTCGATTTGCACATCTCGGCGTCTATCACCTTCGATCAAAGTGATCTTGGGTTTTCGCCCGCGTGAGACCTCGAAGTAACCCGGAGCCACACCCTTGATCTCGCCGTCGACCTCGACTCGTGTCGTCTGCTGGTCGGTCTTGGGTAAGACATAGATATACTGACTGTATTGCGAGCGCGAAACAGACGTACACCCTGCGCCTAAAGCAAGGAACAAAACAGCTAGAATGCCGGTAACGATTTTGGGCCGTCTCATGAATCTCTTACCGACGATTTAACTTCAAACCGCGACAGATCGTCAAACGACCATCGGCAAACACTCTCCATATAGGTCACAATATTGCTCTACAACATTGCTCTAGTACTAGACGGAAAAGATAGATCCAGGGAGATCTATGCTGATCCGTGCAAACTGGCAAAAAAGGTCGATTTGACCGAAGGACACCCCGTGCGACAGTTTTTCATGCGTGTAAAACACTTGGTCACTTGCTTGGTCACTGCGAAACCATCACTTCGGTCGGTTTCCATGCTGGCATTGGTCGCGTTGTTCGCAGTGGCTTGTGAACCTAAACATGAACAAACCGATCAGGTGCAAATCAAGGTTACCGAAGGAAATGCCAGTCTTGAACGCATGGAGGAGATCGATCGCACTCTTCGCGCTGGCGGTATCATCATCAAACACCCCGCGCTTTCAAGCCACGTCCTCGATCGCAAAACTCACGAAGAGCTGCAGGACCTCAGGAAGTCCGTTTTCGAGTATGTGCAGCATGCGGAATCGGTCATGAAAATCGCCTCGCGACCCGATGTTCGCTTCTCCGACAAGGAACGCATCAGCGAGTCGCTTGCCGGTGCGAATCGCCTCTTAAGCCTGATTGACGCCGAGCTTGGTCAGGTGCCTCCGCCAAAAAAAGAACGTCTCACGTCCGAACTTTGGGCGAACTGGCGTACATGCCAAAAATGGAGTCGAGAAAACCCGGGTCTCTACGGCATCCGCATGCGTCCCGACCTGATGGAGACCAGCACCCGCGCCACTGGGCCAGACATTGTCGACACCGGGAGCTTAAAGCCGGTCCTCGCGTGCATGGGGCGCCAACGTCGTCTTCGAATCAACAAGATGGCGCAGCGCCACGCGGAGTGTTTGAAACTCGAAATCCAAATGGAGCATGTCTTTAATCGACAAGACCAGCCACGAAGTCTTGAACTGCTGAATCTCAAGGCGAATATCGAGAAACTTGTCACTGAAACAGCCCCTCCATCAGAGCCTTGATCAAGGCGTTGATCAGAGCCTTGATCAGAGCCTTGAGTTTCCTCGTCCGCTAGTTCAAACTGGCGGGCATATGCGGATCGAAATCTGGCAAGGACCGACACGAAAAGATCTCGACGTTCTTCTTAACTCCATTCCTTCTCCGCAGATCGCATTGTGGCGACGCATGGACTGGATGCGAGAACTCTGCAACTGGGTGTTTTCCGAATCCCCACTTAAAGGCACCGAACTCAAATTTGAAACCGGGCTTCCGCAAGCACGTCGTATCAAGTGGCTCTTGCATGTTCTCGACAGAAACCCCGCGTGGCGTACAAAATTCCAAACGCTGCTTCGAAGCGTCGTTCGCGAGACAAGCATTTTTGAAGCGCTGGTCTCGATGGGACTTCATCAACAGTCGGGGCTTGTTTCGGAATTCGCCGAACGCCTTCAGCGCCGCATCCTCCCTCGACCTCCAGAAGACCAGAACATCGAAGTTCTCATGAGCCAAGCGTTCGACGAGGAGTCTGACGCCATCGCCATTTCCCGGGTCGAACCGGCGACCTTTCAAAAGTTATCCAACTTGGTGCTCGAGGATGACCCGAGCGCTCTGGACTCTTGGAAAGAGGACCTCTTCACATCGACCTCCCATCTGGCCCTTCAAATTGCGGCACTTGGCTCGCACCAATCGCTGCGAGAACGCGAAAGTGATCAGTCAAAAGGCCCCACAGCCTTTGTTCGCTTGCAGCTACTGACTCTTGAGTGGCTTCAAACTTCATCGCCGGAAACACGCGACAAACTCTACCGCGAAGTCACGGCCACCGCGGAAGAGTGCCTGGGATCACTGCGCTCCGTTTATGATCACATGGACGAGCACGGGGTCAGTATTGATCTCGTCTACCACCTCGAGCGCACCAAAGCGCTGATCACTCGGTTTTTGTCGGTCTTTAAGCTTTTTGAACAAAACGAAATTCAACTTGAGGCCGTGCAAAACCTCATGGCGCTACTCATTTACGATAGTGTGCACGGAAACAGTATTCGCGCGTTGATCGACGACAACACGGCCTTGATCGCAAAAAAGATCGCCGAAAACAGCGCCGAAACTGGCGAACACTACATTGCGAAGTCCGCCGGCGACGAAGCCGCTCTCTTTCGAAGCGCCCTAGGCGGCGGTGCGATGACGGCGGTGACCACGATCTTCAAGTACCTGATCGCGGCCATTCCTAGCTCACCCTTCTTCCACGGTTTTTTTGCGTCACTCAACTACTCGGCAAGTTTCTTGGCGATTCACTTCCAAGGCTTCAGCCTCGCCACAAAACAACCGGCGATGACCGCCGCCGCTTTGGCCAATCAGATTCAGTCTTTCGACAATCCGGTGGATCAAGCGAATCACGAACCAAGCGAAATCGCCATGCAGCCGATCATCAACGAGATCCTCGCGGTGTTTCGTTC
>CAKQVW010000110.1 GCA_934277865.1 uncultured Pseudobdellovibrionaceae bacterium
TTTGAGCTTCCAAAAGGAAAGACTCTGGCCGTTGTCGGACGCACCGGAAGTGGCAAATCCACCTTGATTTCGCTTTTGCAGCGATTTCGCGACCCCAGCGAGGGAGAAATTTTGATCGATGGGCGACGTCTGACGGAGATTCCTCGGATGGAAGCTCGACGTCGTATCGGCGTCGTTCAACAAGACGTGTTCATGTTTCGAGGAACAATCGAAGACAACATCGGCCTCGGTGATCCCGCTATTTCGAAGGAACGAATTATTTGGTCCGCACGCGAAGCCGGCTTGGATCGCATCCTGCGCATGCGCCCTGGCGGACTCAAGGCTGACGTCGAGGAAAAGGGAGCCAATCTCTCGGTTGGCGAAAGACAGCTGATCGCGTTTGCGCGCATCCTCGCCTTTGATCCGCAGATTCTGGTGTTGGATGAAGCGACCGCCAACGTTGACTCCGAAACCGAAAGACTTCTGCAGATGGCGGCGGTGAGAGCGCGGCAGAATCGCACAAGCATCATCATCGCGCACCGTCTTTCGACGATCCAAGACTCCGATCTCTGCCTCGTGCTCGCGCATGGACAGGTTGAGAAATTTGGTGCAACAGGCGAAATCCTGCCGACGCTTACTCCGGTTTCACAGCCTGAGCTGGAAGCCTCACGATAAAGCGCGTGGTCCATTCTTCATCGGCCGTATCGTCTAAGACCAAATGTCCGCCGTGTTCACGCATCACGGAGGCCGCAATCGAAAGCCCCAGTCCAGTGCCCTGGCCAACCGGTTTTGTCGTAAAAAATGGTTCGAAGATGCGTTCGCGTATCTCCGCCGGCACTCCAGGCCCATTGTCTTCCACCACGATCTCGACACACGCCTCTCCGGCATCATCAAATGCCGGCCTTGCCAAGATCCGAATGCGCCCATCCGGCTGATTGGCCACCGCAAAGAAGGCGTTGCTGATCAAGTTCAACAGCACTTGCGAGAGCTGCACGCGCCGTCCGCGCACGTGGCTCTTTTCTGGAAGCGCAAAAAAGTTCGTTTCAAGCTTCACACCTGTGGTCTTCATCGCCTCAAGGCAAAGTGACAACGTCTCGTCGACCAATTGATCGACAGCGACGGCCTCCATTTCGTCGTGACTTCCGTCGCGTGCAATCGTTCTCAGGCTTTTTACGATCGTGGAAATTCTGAGCGCCGTCTTTTCGATTCTCTCTGCGATCTCGCGACTGCGCTTCTTCGCACTGAGGCCATCGTTATCGAGCTTCGCGTCCTGCATGCTCTCCAACAGATCTCCCAGCCGCGTGGCGTAGGCCAAGATGATCGCAAGCGGGTTGTTGATCTCGTGAGCCATGCCGCCGGCCATCTCACCAAGGCTCGCCAAACGAGAAGCCGCAATCTGCCGCGCGCGCTGGTCCTCAAGCTGTTTTTCCATCTGCACGCGATCGGTGATGTCACGGATGATTCCAATGACACCGATCTCGCCCGACGGCAGACGAACGGGACTCTTTTTCGTGAGAATCATCCTGGCCATGTCACCACGAACGGACTCTTCCTCGAACTCACGTGCGCTCATCTCAGACAACGTCAAGTCGTCGCCAGCCCAGTACAGAGTCGCCAGTTCGGGCGAGAAAAAGTCGAAGTCGGACTTCCCCAGATATTCCTCGCGACTGGCGCCGATCAGGTTGGAAAAGGCGCGGTTGCCGTAGATCCACCGATGTTCACGATCTTTCATGAAAACTGGGTCCGCGATCGAATCAAGAATGTCCTCGGTGAAACGCTTTTGCCGCTCGGACTCCGCAACCAAATGCAATTCGCGAGAAATGCTCCACGAGACCCCTTGGAGCATTCTTGGTCTCCCGGCAGAGTCTCTCAGCACTTCGCCAACCGAGCGAATGGTTTCAATTTGATTGTTCTTGGTAATGATTCGAAAACTGATGTCGATGCGAGTCGAGCTTCCGTCACCTACAGAGCCCGCCCGGACAGCGCCCTCGAATTCCGCGATCACGCGAGCACGGTCCTCTTCGTGAACCATCTGTTTCCAGCCCTCGTAATCGGGACTCGTCTCAGCTGGCTTGACGCCATAGAGGCGATACATCGAATCGTCCCAGCGGCCGCGATTACGCCGCAGGTCCCATTCCCAGACGCCAATTCCAGCTGATGAGATAATCACGCGAAGGCGCTCGCGAAGACGTTGAGTATCTCTGCGCAAGGCCAGATACCCTAGCGCGAAAGCCGCTATCAAAAGCGCAATCAACACAGCCACGCTCAACGAGACGTCGCCGTCTAAGATCGGCCAATCGATAAGAAAGTGACGCAAATCCCCTAGCACGGAAGCCAGCTCTACCGCGCGGCTTCCGGATCGTCCAGAGCTTACTGCGGCTTTAAGCGGCTAAAATTCGCCACAGAGCGCTGCGAGACGCGGACTTGTTTTTTCCACTTCTCGATTTCCTGCTCATACTCGGCCTTCTTGGCGGTCAGCCGTTTCTTTTCAGCCAATGCTTGCTCCTCTTGGCCACGCAATGCCGCCTCAAGCTCATTGACCGACTGCGTGCGCTCGTTCGAGCCGGCCTGATCACTGGCCACGGCCTGAAGACGTTGCTCATAGACGGCGATGTTGGCTTGCCGCTTCTCGCGATTCGCCTCAAGGCGCGCCAAGGCCTGCTTCAACTCTTCAATCTGCCGTTCTTCCGTAGCTAGCTTGTCGCGCTCAGTACGCAGCTGACCTTCGACTTCCACTTTGGCCGCTTCAACAGCCAGCTTGTCTTTGGAAGCTTGTCCGGTCTGTTTCGCAATCGCCTGCTTCTGCGTCTGAATGGTCTTCAACGCGCGATCAGTTGCCTGCAGGTTGGAGTTCACCACGCGAAGGCCTTGCTCGTATTGTTCGAGGTTCGATTGACTCGCAGAAACGTTTTCCTTGAGCTGCTCGAGCTTTGCGGGAACGTCGGTTCGCGCAAAAGACGTAGTTGGCACGCTGAAAGAAGCCAGTCCCATGATCGCCGATGCCGCCACTAATACATGGCTGGTTTTTGCTTGTTTCATCACATGCCTCCTAGACTTGCTTGCTCACGCTGCTGCCCGTTTCCTGTGATCGGGCAATTGTTTTTCAAACTCGAACGATAGTGACCGATTTCGTCTTCCCAGTATTCGCCGTCGAAATCCCACTTAAGCGACTTCGATTTTGGAATGACGTTAGCTGGGATTCGATTTTCTTTTTGGCCGCCTGCGACCTGGAAGCGAATATTTTCACCGCTTGCAGCGAACACCTCGTAACGAAGCAGTTCGTTGTTGTCCATGAAGCGAGAGAGGTCCGTGCGAACTTTCAAGATCCGGTTTGCAATCGTCGACTCCAAGCGACGCTTGATTTCTAGGCCGCGTTGATCCGCACTGACTCCGACCTCTTTGTCGTATTCCGCGACCGACTTCTTTGCCTCTGTGAAAAGGTCGACCGTGAAGAAACGGTCGTTGAGACGAAGCATCTCGCTTTCCAAATCGGCTTGCAGTTCGGCGCGCGTCGCTTCGAAACCTGGCTTGTTACGTCCAGCCGCCAATTGCTTGCGAATCTGCTCAAGACGACGACGACTTTGATTCACCTTGTCTTGCGCCTCTTTCAGGCTGCGGGTGATGTCGCCACCGATGCGAGCGTAAATCGCCTTTTCATCAATCTGTCGATTGAGCGCTTTTTGCAGATTCAAGAAGTCTTTCTGACGTGCGATTTCACGAATGACTGGGCTTGGAAGGCCGTCAACATCCTTCACATCGGTACGACCTGGCTGATTGAATCCAACCAGGAAGCGGCGAACGGTTCCATAACGACCATCGGCGAACGACTTGATCGACTTTTCGTAGGCGTCGATGCTGTCGAGCATTGTACGGTAGTCCTTTTCAAGAACGGACAGCGTTCGATAGGCGTCGCCATACTGACAAAGATTGAGGTATCCAATTGTACGAATCACGTAGGATTCGGGCTTGTAGGCCGCCGCAAAAAATGGCGAGTGAATCGAGTACATGTTACCGATGGCACCCTCGTAATCACCGGACATTAGCTGCGCCCAGCCAAGCTCAGACAAGCCCTGCAACCAGAGCGGGTGATCTTTGTTCACGGTCAAAAACGCTTGATGAGCCTCTTTGTATTTCTGTTCTTGGAAATACATGCGCGCCAAGTTCAAAGCGATGAGCCCTTGAAACTCGCGTTCGCTTTCCTCCGCACGCGGGTTTTTGATCAGCGTCTCTTGCAACTCCAACGCACGTTTTTTGGAACCAATCGAATACTCTGCCAAGGCCTCGACAAACTTTGCCTGAAGAAAGCGAGGATGTTTTTCCGGAACCTTCTTCGACCATTCCAGAGCTGTCTTAAACTTCTCGGCCGCTGCCGCGCTTTCGGCGATCAAGGCCGCAACTGTTGCCATAACCTCTGGTGTTTGACCATTGATCACTTCCGGATTGGCGACTGCCTTTTCCAAAGCCTCGCCAAATGCCCGACTCGTGACGTTTGGTGTTTTCCAGTCGATTTCACGAAGAAGTCGATTGGCGTAGAAGCCACTGTTTGGCTTGTTGGTACCTGGCCCGCTGACATCCATCACCCGGCGCACACGTTCGCTGAAGTCGGTCATCAGACCGAGACTCTTCGAACACATCGCCAGAAAATAGTCGGCCTCCGCCTGCCATTCTGGTTTCTTCGAAATCGAATGAAATAGCCCAACTGCCGCTGCACACTGGTGGCCGTTTTGGTAGAGCAGCAATCCGCTCATGAATCGATACTCGTCGTCCGTCAGCGGAACGAACTTGGCAAGATTCACGTCTTTTTCGTCAGTCATTTTCAACGGTCGCAGAACCAGACCAAGCTTCTTAAGTGTCGCTTCATCCAGCGGACCTTTTGCGACCATCAGTTTTCTTGCAGCCGCTAAACCTTTGACCGCTTCTGGCGCGCGTGTCAGGTGCTTCAGCTCGGCAGCCGTCAATAACTCTGGCGATTGCAGGGCGATTAAGAATTTTGATTCGAGCGTTTTTTTTGCGGCCGAAGAAAGTTCAAACTTTCCTAAGCTAAATGGCTGCTCTTTGGGAAGACGCAATCGCGGAATCGCATCGACCGACTGCATGTCGTACTTCACAACTCCATTTTCTGAAGTGGAAAGCCCCGGAAAGCTGACGGTCTCGGAAAAACCAGATCCACCTTGCGTGTTTGATGCCGAGGCAGAGACCGAAGGCGCACTGACAGGCGGCGCTGTCACAGCTTCGCCCACTTGGCTTGCCACGGTCCGGTTCCCCGCGCGATTCGCGCCTGCTGTGGCGCGAGCCACATCAGCTGGAGCCTTTCGCCCAAAGAACTGTCGAGACATGGACGCAAATGTCGTTTTGGCTTCCTGGAATTTCGCCTGAATCCAGTTTCCGCTATTCGCCTGAGGGCGTGGTTTTCCAGCAGACTGGCCAGTTGGCTTGCTCGAGGTGGTCTGAGCACCCTGATCTCGCGCTTCCGAGTAGTCCTTGTTCGGATCAAGCACCACCGCATTCGCCGAGCCGGCTGCCAGCATCACGACAAGCGCGAAAGCGACCTTCCTGGTAATACTCATGATTTTGCGTTCTCTCATGACCGCGTCCTGTCCTTAGTAGTAAAGCGTTAAACCAAACATCAAAATCGATGTCTGTGCCGTCTCTGTATTGACCGAGGCTGAAGTCCGGAAACTAACGATTTCCTCTTGAAACCAGCGGTTCTTAAAATCGACTCGGAAAGCAGCATATTTCGAGAAGAAGAAGGATTGTGTGACATCAAGTGCGACAGTTGGAGCCGCCTTCTGCAGGTTGCCCTCATCGCGCTGCTGTTCGTAGGTCGTGACACCCACTCCAGGCGAAATCGCCATATCGAAGTACATGATGCTCGAGTTCAAGATACTCATCTTGGCATAGAACGGCACCCAGTTGAGCGTTATCCCTTGGTAGCCGCGAATCTTTCCGTGATTTGGAAACCCCGACTGACCACGCAGGTTCTTGAAGCCCTTGCTGTCGACCGAGTTGGTAACCTGCATGTGACCTTCGACACCAAGTCGCTCACTGAAATAGTAGCCGAGCGAACCCGAAAAGGTCGGTCCATCGCTCCATTGGTCATTGACGAGGTAGCCATATTGTCCGGTCAGCGCGAAGCGACCTGCTTTGGAATAAAGTCGGTTCTGCACGACCGAGAAGTCGGTGTCTTTTGCTGCCCAATATTTCTTTTCAAGGTCCGTGACATCGACCTTCTCGTCACCTTGCGACGCCGCAGGTTGCGCTTTGCCGGCCTGTTGCGCTTGAGCAAAGGATGTTGGCAGCAGAATAAATGCGGAGAGAAGTACAGTCGCCAAGGCGGCGTGGCCTACAAAATGTTGACCTGTCTTCTTCTGCTTATACTTGAAACTTGTCTCGATCATGATGCGTTCGTCCTTTACTTCACGTACTCAACGGATTCCTTGATGTTTTCGTCGAAATTCTTCCGTACTTTATAGAGGGGCAGAAACTCGACGACTCGTTTTTGAACAACGTAAGCTCCATCTGGATTACGTACTTGGCCGTCGACATCCATGGCGTCAAAGTTGACGTCCTGGACCTTCCGGTATTGCACCTTCTTGGCAAAAACTGTCGAGCTCGTGAACAGCGTGAATGTGACCAAAACCAAATAAATCGATCTGACGAGTGTCTTCATTTTCAACCACCCTTCTTCGACTGCGCTGGCTGTCGACCCGGCTGAGTTTCCTGAGCTTGTTCTTTTTGAGTCGGTCTCATCGACTTTTCCAAATCGAGAATCTTTTGATTCAGATCGAATCCAACTCGGCCCTTCGATCGACCTTTTTCCATTGCGACACGCAGCTCTCGCAACGTCTGCAGAGCCTTACCAGGCTCGCCCATCATCGTTTCGTAAACGTACGCAAGCTTCACTCGCGTTTCAGAAACCTCTGGTCTCAACAGCAAAGCGCGCGAAAGGAACGTCACCGCATCTGGCCCGTTCTTTTTCTCCACCAAAATCTCTGAGAGCCCACTCAAAGCAGGATAGAGATCTCCTTTGGAATCCAGCGCAAGGCGATAGTGCTGTTCTGCCTCGCTCAACATGCGATCGCGATGGTACACCTGCGCCAGCCACAACTGGCCAGCGACCATCATCGGGTCAAGCTTGACGGCCTCTTTCATCTCTTTGGCCGCGGACGCAGGACCTTCTTCGCGCTCTAAAAGTCTCGCTTTTTCATATCGCACGAGGGCCAGAGGCCCCCCTGCTTTTTTCTCGGCTAAGTCGAGCATCCAATGCGAACGCAAAAACTCGCCACGCCCTGCGGCTGCAAGTCCCAGGAAATAAGCCCCCCAAGGAGAGTCGACGTGACGAGAGGACATTTCGAGTCCAAGCTTTTCAACCTGGTTCCAGTCTTGTTTGTGCACACAGGCGCCAGCCGCCCAGACAAAGTCTTTCCAGTCGGCGTCGGCTTCCAACGGACCACACGTTCCCTTAGGACTCGAGAAGCGAAAATCGTAGCTGACGAGATCTTTCAGATACGGCTTTGCGCGCTCGCGTGCCCCAGCATCGAAACTCTTGTCTCGGCCCGGACCATCGCTGGTCGCGCAACCAACAAGGGCGCCCGCCAGAAAAACACTCAACAAGATCTGCGGCGTCGCAAAAGCGATTCGATTTTTCATGGCCTACTCCCTTCGAACATACCCAGAACTTTCCATTCGAATCCGGGCACCAGGCGCGGAAGCTTTTCGACATCCACCGGCTCGGTTACATCTTGTTTCATATTCAATTTGTCGAGGCGCTGTTGAAGCTGACCTGCAAGCCCATCCAGACGTGCCGTCTTTTTGGCCGCGTCGATCGCCTGCGACAAAGCTTCGATACCCTTTTCCTCCATTGGAAGAGCGATCTGTTCGATCTCTTTCGCAAACGCAGTTTGATCAGCCTCTGGGACATCCGCTGGCAGTTTCATCGAGCGCACAGTGCGTGCGTAGTCGACATAGAGATCAGCCAGTTTCGCTTGTGCTTCGATTGCGACACCCGGATCACCCATGCGAGCCGCTGACTGATAGGCTTTTTGCGCCTTCTCCAGTTTTTCGGTTTTGATTGCCAGCACGATACCGATTCGCTCGACACGCGCCTTCACACTTTGTTGGCGGTATTCGTCTTCCAACACACGTGCCTGAAGAAAGCGCGCGCGGGCAGGGAGCGACTTCGCCATCGAGAGCTGAGACTCGCGTCCCACCACCCGCTTCGCCAAATTGAACGCACGATTCGAGTCGCCGGAACGGTATACGGCCTCGGCTTCTTCGACGAGAAACTGGCTCACCTGCGGTTCGAGTCCAATGGACTCGATTTTCGTGCGAGCCGACGTGATGAGCTTGTCATCTCCAAGCTCCTTCGCCAGCTGGAACGCCTTTTCCATACTCTCAGCTTGTTTCTGACGGGAGGCACCTTTTTCCTCGACCGACTTTAAAAGACTGCGGAAGGCCGCCTCTTTTGAAGCACGATTTCCAGTGAGCGCCAAAAATTCAGACGCCAAAGATCGCCACATCGACGCCTTCTCGGCTTCGACCTCGGCCAGCGAGTTCGCTACTTCCGATGCGAGATCCAACCGTGCGATTGACTCATACGTTTGTGCGGATTGTTTCAGACACTCTTTCACATTCGGTGCACCCGGGAATGTCTTGGGCATTTGCGCGCACATTCCTGCGGCCTCTGCAAGTTCACCCGAACGGAAAAGAATTTGGCTCGCATTCCACCACGCCTTCGGCGCGAGTTCCGAACCTTTGTTTTCCAGTGCAAATGCTCGGTACATGTCGACGGCTTTGCGGTGGTCTTCCTTATTCGAAGCCTTATGTTCCACTTCGCCAACTTCCGCAAACCAAGCTTCACGTCGGATTTTCACCAACTGGTCTTGGCGGGTCTTGTCCATGGCCTTGCCGCCGCTGGAC